>JAZUPS010000189.1:0-15733 GCA_045605305.1 Victivallaceae bacterium | reverse complement strand
CCCATGGGCAAGGTGGTAAGACTGTTTTTAAAAATCTGCTCAAACCCGAGAAACTTCAGGATGCTCAAGTTGACCGACGGGTGAAAACGCAAGCCGCCCTTGTAAGGTCCGATCGCGCTGTTGAATTGAATACGGAAACCGGTGTTGATCTGGACTTTGCCCCGGTCATCTATCCACGGAACCTGAAAAACAATGATGCGTTCGGGCATGACCAACCGTTCCAGAATACAGTATTTTTCGTATTTGTCCTGCCGGTCAAGCAGTTTGGAAAGCGAACCGAGGACTTCGGAAACGCTTTGCATAAACTCTTTTTGATGTGAACAATTTTTCTGCAGTCTTTCCAGTACATTTTGAGCATAAGCATTCATTGGTGTTTTCTCCTTTTTTATAAACTTATTTCGCCGTTAAAAATTTCGTTGGCACTTCCGGTCATAAAAACCGGTGTTTCGCTGTTTTCAAGAATATCATGCCGGATAAAAAGTTCGCCGCCGTCAAGAACGATTTCAGCTCCGTTACCGGCAAGATTGCGCTTTTGGGCGGCGATCAATGCCGCACAACTGCCGGTGCCGCAAGCGGCAGTGATCCCGCAGCCCCGTTCCCAGACTCTCATTCTCAACTTGCCCGGGGCAAGAACTTGGACAAATTCGATGTTGCAGCGATCCGGAAATTGCGGATCATGCTCCAATACCGGGCCCCATTTTTCCAAATCAACTTTCTGTATATCATTTACAAATATCACAGCGTGGGGGTTGCCCATATCCACAGTTTCCGCTTCAAATATATGGCCATCGGCTTTAAGTTGGATCGCTCCGAGAAACTCTTTGGGGCAGTTCATATTTACCGTAACTCTGGTATCAATTTTGACTTCTGCGGTAACAGTCCGGCTTATGGTGTGCAAATTAAACACCGTCCCCGGAGCAAGTTTTCTCTGATAGATGAATTTGGCTGCACAGCGGGAAGCATTGCCGCACATTCCGGCTTCTGAATTGTCAGAATTGATTATACGCATAGCAAAATCATTGTCTTTCAGATGTGTGAGTATAACGACCCCATCCGCACCGATCCCATTGCGGCGATCGCACATACGAACTGCATCGATTTTTTTTGCTTCAGGCCCTATGACAATAATAAAATCATTCCCACAACCACTCCATTTGCTGAATTTCATTTTTTGCTCCTTTCTCAGTACAAATTGGTTTTTTGTTGTGCATCTGCCATAGCCTTGACAACCAGAGAGGCTCCGTTGGCACAATCTCCAACTGCAACCACTTGAAGCTGATTGTAATATGGCAGTAATTTTCTTTCATTATGATCAATATTCAATTGAGAAAGTATTTCAGCCGCCTTTATGCCGCAGAAACCTAACGCCAATAGAACGATATCCGCTTTTATTATTTTTGAGTTATGCAGATCCTGTTCAAAGCGAAGGGGTTTTCCTTCTTTGGAGCAGCTCCAATTTACAGGACATACCTCTACGCCGCCAACAGCTCCGTTTTTTTCAATAAAACGAAGTGTTGACAAGCTCCATAAACGCTGACATCCTTCCTTATGACTTGAACTTGTACGCAAAATGTAAGGCCATTGAGGCCATGGTGTAGATAATGAACGCTGTTCGGGAGGCTGCGGCATAATTTCAATTTGAGTTACAGATTTTGCACCTTGTCTGACAGCGGTCCCGGCGCAATCACTGCCGGTGTCTCCACCGCCGATAATCAAAACATCTTTGCCGTGGGCATCGATCGGCAATTTTGAAAGTTCCCCGCAATTTACTTTGTTTTGTCCCTGCAGGTAGTCAAGGGCAAAATAAATACCTTGCAGATCTCTTCCGGGAACAGCAAGATCACGAGCCTGGGCAGTACCAATGGCGAGGATCAGATGATCGTAATGACGCTTCAGGTAAGATGCCGAGATATCTTTGCCTACTACTGTGTCACAAATAAACGACACGCCGGATCTTTCCATAAGATCAATTCGCCGATCAATGATGTGTTTTTCTAATTTGAAATCAGGAATACCATAGCGTAATAATCCTCCCGGACGGTGGTTTGCTTCGAAAACAGTGACGGTATACCCCTTACGGTTCAAGTTTTCTGCCGCATAAAGTCCCGATGGACCGCTTCCAATGATCGCAACTGTTTTTCCGTTACGTTCATTCGGCACAACCGGTTTCACCCAATTATTGGCAAAAGCTGTTTCAATGATCATTTTTTCGCACTGACGAATCGTGACAGCGTCACCATCAATATTGCAACAGCAACTGCCTTCGCATAATGCCGGACACACGCGACTGGTAAATTCCGGAAAGAAACTGGTTTCGCTTAAAAGATTCCATGCCAATCGCAGATCATTATTGGCAACTGCAAGATTGAATTCGGGAATCAAATTGCCAAGGGGGCAACCATAACCATGACAAAATGGGATTCCGCAGTTATGACAACGCTGCAGTTGAGCAAGCAATTCATTTTGCGTCAAGACTTTTTCAACTTCATTAAAATCCTGAACGCGTTCATTTGCAGGACGATAAACTTCCAGTTTTTTATTCATTTTCAGATCATCTCCAATCTTTTCTCTAAAGCGTGTCTGTATTCGACCGGGTATATACGGACAAATTTACTTCTGTGACATTCCCATTCATCTAAAATATGTTTTGCCTTGGGACTGTGAGTCGCATCAAGATGTTCTTTAATCAATTTTTTAAGTTCTTTTTCTGCATCAGAGTTGCATTCAACACTTTCCAGATCAATTCCATCCATGTTGCACGACAGATCAAAATGTCCGTTTTCATCATAAACGTATGCAAAACCTCCTGTCATTCCAGCAGCAAAATTAACGCCTACTTTCCCTAAAATCACGACTGTTCCGCCTGTCATATATTCACATCCGTGATCCCCCACACCTTCCGCAACGCAATACATACCACTATTACGAATTGCAAAACGCTCACCGGCAAGACCATTGATGAAAATTTTTCCGGATGTTCCTCCGTATCCGATCACATTACCGGCAATAACATTCTCTTCCGGAATAAACGTACTGTTTTCAGGAGGCCGTATGATGATTTTTCCACCTGACAAGCCCTTCCCGACGAAATCGTTTGCAACTCCTTGCAGATCCATTGTAATGCCGGGAGCAAGAAAAGCACCAAAACTTTGTCCGGCACACCCTTTAAGATGCAAATAAATAGAATCTTCATCCAAACCGCATTCTCCAAATTTTCTGACGATACGATTGGATAATTCAATTCCGGCACTCCGATCCACATTGGAAATTTCAAGATCAAGATTTTCACTTGAACCATCAAGACGGAGATATGGCAGAATGTGCTTCCGGTCATAATTTTGTAATTTGTTTTTAGCGCATAAAGGATCAAAATGCACATCTTTACCATTTGCTATTTTCAAAACTTCTGTGAAATCGAGATTCCCCTTTTTGGAAAAAGCATCTGTTTTGCCGGTTGATAATAAATCACACCTGCCGCAGGCTTCCTGTAAGGAATGAAGCCCCAATGCGGCAAGATGTTCTCTGACCTCTTGAGCAATAAAATGTAAAAAGTTTATAATATATTCCGGTTTCCCTGAAAAATGCTTACGCAATTCAGGATCCTGTGTAGCCACACCAACAGGACAACAGTTGCTGTGACATTTACGCATCATTACACATCCGAGGCAAACCAGAAGTGTTGTAGCAAAGCCAAATTCTTCTGCCCCCAGCAATGCCCCGATGACAACATCCCGTCCAGTTTTCAGCTGACCGTCAAGCTGCAGTTTTACTTTTCCACGCAAATTATTGATAATAAGTGTCTGCTGTGCTTCAGCCAATCCAAGTTCCCATGGTAATCCGGCATATTTAATACTTGTCAGGGGAGATGCCCCGGTTCCTCCATCATGTCCGGAAATAAGAACTACATCAGCATGAGCTTTGGCAACACCGGCAGCAACAGTTCCAACTCCTGGTTCAGAAACTAATTTTACCGAAATGCGTGCATCCGGATTTGCATTACGCAAATCGTAAATCAGCTGGGCAAGATCCTCAATGGAATAAATATCATGGTGTGGAGGTGGAGAAATCAAGGATACTCCCTGCGTGGAATGTCTGATGGCAGCCACGAAATTGTCAACCTTGTGAGCAGGCAACTGTCCGCCTTCTCCCGGTTTTGCCCCTTGTGCCATTTTTATTTGAATATCTTTGGCATTGGCAAGATAATTGATTGTAACACCGAATCTCCCGCTGGCTACTTGTTTTATGGCACTGTTGAATTCTGTTCCAAAGCGTTCTCTGTTTTCTCCGCCTTCGCCGGAATTGCTCATTGCTCCGCAACGATTCATTGCCTGAGCAATCGTTTGGTGGGCTTCGGGACTCAATGATCCCAGGCTCATTGCGCCCGAAACAAAATGTTTCACGATATTTTCGACACTTTCCACCTCTTCGATCGGAATACTTTTTTGAGGGACAAATTCAAATAATCCGCGTAACGTACAAAGATGTTGTGCTTGATTATCAATCAGAGCTGAATACTTCTTAAACACCTCATAATTATTCTCCCGAACTGCCTGCCGGAAATATGCAAGAGATTGCGGCGTCCACAGATGAGCTTCTCCATTTTTGCGGAATTGGTATTGCCCTCCATCATCTAAAAGTCCCATATTCATGATTGCATGAGCCCGCATATTGGCATCATGTGCGATCTCATTGATCCCAATTCCGCCAATACGGCTGATCGTTCCCGGAAGGAACTCATCTATAAACTCTTTGCTCAGCCCGACTGCTTCAAATGTTTGTGCGGACCGGTAACTTCTTAATGTGGAGATCCCCAGCTTTGACATGATTTTAAGTAAGCCATTATCAACAGCTTTTATATAGTTTTCTGCTGCGGACACCGGATCACAGCATATTTTTTTCAATTGTGAAAGTGCAGCAACAGTCTGCAATGCCAGATATGGATTTATGGCTGTTGCGCCATATCCCAATAACAATGCAAAGTGCATAATTTCGCGAACTTCACCGGATTGGATTATAATCCCGGTCTCGCTTCTCAAATTTTCTTTTATCAATGCCCGATTGACAGCAGACAATGCGAGCAGCGAAGGTATTGCTGCAGAATTTGCAGGCAAGTCCCGGTCAGAGAGAACAATAATTTTTTTCCCATTTTTAACAGCTGCGACAGCTTGTGATGCGATTTCAGATAATGCTCTTCTCAATGACTCGCCGTCACCATCCAAGGGAAAGGAACAAATAATTGTTTCAGATTGATAATCCCCGTCACTTACTGTCTCAAGTCGTGAAAGTTCATCGTCCGTCAAAATTGGTCGTGGAAGTTTTATCAGACGGGCATGTTCCGGTGTTTCAGTGAGAATATTGCCTTTGTTTCCGATATATGTCATCAGACTCATTACCAATTCTTCCCGGATTGGATCAATGGGGGGATTTGTGACCTGTGCGAAAAGCTGTTTGAAATAATTAAACAACATTTGCGTTTTATCTGATAATACAGCCAGAGCCGCATCATTCCCCATGGAACCTACAGGTTCTTTCCCTGTTTCTGCCATAGTTTTTATTATGATATCCAGATCCTCTCTGGTGTAACCGAAGAATTTTTGTTTTTGCTCCAAATCTTTTCCCGGTTCGGAAGGAGTCATTTCTGAAAAAAGACCGTGTACCGAGATACGGTTTTCCTCAACCCAGCGCCGATACGGCTTACTTCTTGCCAAACGGTTTTTTATTTCGGAATCCGGAACAATTCTGTGATTTTGCAGATCAAGAAAAATGATTTCCCCCGGTTTCAACCTGCCGTGCTGAGAAACATTCCGGGCGTCAATGTTCAATACTCCGGCTTCACTTGCAAGAACGAATGTGCCGTCTTTATATAATGTAAAACGGGCGGGCCGTAATCCATTGCGGTCCAAAATTGCTCCGGCATTTATTCCATCTGTGAATGTGACGGCGGCAGGACCATCCCAGGGCTCCATCAATGCGGAATGATATTCAAAGAACCCCCTTACATCGCGCCCCATATAGTATTTATTCCCCCATGCCTGAGGCAGCAGCATCAACATGGCATGTTCAAGACTTCTGCCGGAAGCGACCAGAAGCTCAAACATATTATCCAGTGCGGCTGAATCACTCAAACCATCTCCGATCAAAGGCAGGAGTTTTTTAATATCATCTCCCCACAGCGGAGACGAGAGTGATCCTTCCCGGATTTTTAATGCATTGAGGTTTCCGCGCAGAGTATTGATTTCTCCATTATGTGCAAGATAACGGAAGGGATGAGCCAGCTGCCACGATGGAAATGTATTTGTACTGTACCGCTGGTGGACAATTGCCAGATGCGAGGTAAAATCTTCATTTGAAAGATCAGGATAGAAATTTTCCAATTGTGTTGCCATCAGCAAGCCTTTATAAACAATCGTCCTTGAAGACATGCTGCAGATATAAAGATCAAGAGATTTTTTTTCAATGATCCTGCGCATGACAAAAAGTTTGCGCTCAAACTCATTTTGATTGGAAAAAACACTTCCGTCAATGAAGAGTTGTCTGATTTGAGGCACGGATTCACGTGCCAATTTTCCTATAAATGCCGGTTTTACAGGGACATTTCTCCAAAACAGTATTTTTCCACCTTCGCTTTTTACAGTTTCTTCGATTTCCCGTTCAACTCCGGTTCCCCCAAAAATCATTGCAACTGCGTAACTGCCGGGAGCTGGCAGAACCGAACCGAATTCTTTCCTGAAAAAAGCGTCTGGCAAAGCAAGCAAAAGTCCTGCTCCGTCTCCAGTTTCCGGATCGCTGCCGGCAGCTCCCCGATGCATCAGTCTGCAAAGAACATCAATTCCCTGCGTCACTGTCTTATGACTGCTGATCCCGTTCAGATTGGCGATCAAGCCAACCCCGCAGGCATCATGCTCAAATTCAGGATGATATAATCCTTGCGGCATCTGATGAAAAATTTGTTGTGCCATAAAAATATTTCCTTATGTTGTTGAAATTGCCTCGTTGGTCAAAAAAAATCTCTGAACTTCTATTAGCAAAAAGCGTGCCAACTGCTATCAAGCACAAAAACAAATACATCTTTTACAAAAATTGAAAAAAAAGCACTCAAGCAGTTTTACATTTTTTGTAAAAAAAATATAATTCTTTCATGTCTGTTTTTTTCTCTTTCAAAAAATTTCAGGCGAAAAGAGTTTGATTCAGCTTAAAGAGAAATACAGTTGGCACAATTTTTGCTATATGTATGGCAGAAACAACCTGAATAACCCAACAATTAAGGAGTTTGATCATGAGTAATTCAAGTCGTAAGCATGCTGTTGATGCAATCGCAAGGTGTATTGTACCAGAACCGGAACCCGTTGAAAATGTAACGCTGGATGATTATGCCGGAGATGTTTTTGACGCACAGGCAATGCAAAAGTTTTTATCCAAAGATATTTGCCGGAAACTTCTTGCTACCATTGAGAACGATGAGCAGCTTGATCCCGCCATTGCCGGAGATGTTGCCCATGGCATGAAGGAATGGGCATTGAGCCGGGGAGCGACCAGTTACACGCACTGGTTCCAACCATTAACAGGAAGTACGGCAGAAAAACACGACTCTTTCCTTGAACCCGATAAATGTCATGCGATCTTCAGTTTTTCCGGAAAAAATCTGATCATGGGGGAACCCGATGCCTCCAGTTTTCCATCCGGCGGTTTGCGTTCCACTTTTGAAGCCCGGGGATATACGGCATGGGATCCTACCAGTCCGGCATTTATCAAGCGGCACGGCAACGGAGCGACTTTGTGCATCCCGACTGCGTTTTGCAGTTATACCGGCGAGGCGTTGGACAAGAAAACGCCGCTCTTGCGTTCGATCCAGGCTCTTTCTGCGGCAACCAAACGGTTGATGAAATGCTTTGATCTGCCGGATGAAAAAGTTTCAGTAACTTTAGGCGCGGAGCAGGAGTATTTCCTTATTGATAAACATTTTTATTTGCAGCGGCCCGATCTTTTGCAAACCGGCAGAACCCTTTTCGGTGCGCCGCCCGCCAAGCACCAGCAGCTGGAAGATCACTATTTCGGCTCAATAAAAATGCGGATCCTTAATTTTATGACCGAAGTTGAACAGGAGTTGTGGAAACTGGGGATCCCCGCCAAAACCCGCCATAACGAAGTGGCTCCGGCACAATTTGAACTGGCTCCGGTATTTGAGGAGTTGAACCTTGCCTGCGACCACAATATGCTGGTTATGGAAATTTTGCGTCAGACCGCCGAAAGACACGGGTTAGTCTGTTTGCTCCATGAAAAACCCTTTGCCGGGGTCAACGGTTCCGGCAAGCACAATAACTGGAGCATCAATTACGGTAAACGCAATTTACTCAATCCGGGAAATGATCCACACGAAAATGCGGTATTCCTGACTGTATTATGTGCGATCATCGAAGCTGTCGATATACATGCCGATTTGCTGCGGGCAGCAGTGACCGGGGCGGGCAATGATCACCGGCTGGGAGCAAATGAAGCACCTCCGGCGGTTATTTCCATCTATCTCGGGGATCAGCTTGCCGATGTCATCCGGCAGCTTGAATCTGGTGAGGCAAAATCCAGCAAACACGCTCACCCCCTGAAAATCGGGGTGGATACCCTGCCAGTTTTGCCGCAAGATGCCACTGACCGCAACCGTACCAGTCCATTTGCATTTACCGGCAACAAATTTGAATTCCGAGCCCCCGGTTCAAGCCAATCCTGTTCCGGAGCCAATATTACGCTGAATACGATCGTTGCCGAAGCATTTGACAGAATGGCAGAAAAAATCGAAGCATTCCCCCGGGAAGATTTTCTGGGTTCTCTGCAATGTCATTTGCAGAATGTTGTTACATCGCATAAAAGAATTATATTTAATGGAGATGGTTACAGTGATAAATGGCTTGAAGAAGCTGCCCGACGGGGACTGCCTAATGCCCGCAGCACAATGGAAGCCCTGCGGTGCCTGACCGATAAATCCAATGTGGCGATGTTTGAAAAATACCATGTTTTCAATTCCCGTGAACTGGAATCCCGTTTTGAAATATTTCTGGAAGATTATCACCGGAAGATCAAAATTGAGGGCGAAGTTGCCTTGGAAATTGCCAATACCATGATACTGCCAATTGCGAGCAATGAATACTCTCAAATCGTTCGCTCTGTCAATGATGCAAAAAATGCCGGAGTGAAAAACGGTTCTTCAGTACAAGCTGAACGGGCATCTTTGCTTGGCAAGGAAATAGAATATTGCTATTCATGTATTAAAAATTTACAAACAGCTCTGGGAGGGAAACACGAAGACATCTTGAGTGCGATGAAAGAGTTGCGTCACTCTGTTGATAAATTGGAGAAAATTTTGCCCGATGAACTTTGGCCATTGCCCAAATACCGGGAAATGCTCTTTATTTATTGAAAGATATGCCGGAGGTCCGTTATGTCAGAAAATATCAAACACGAGTGTGCAGTGGCATTTCTGCGATTGCGTAAAAGCAGAGAATATTTTACAAGCAAGTATTCCACCCCCGATTACGCATTGGAGAAAATGACCATTCTGCTGGAAAAACAGCATAACCGCGGACAGGATGGTGCGGGTATCGCCGCACTCCACCTTGCCCCGGAGCCGGGGAGTGCTGCGTATAATATTGAAAAATCGGCAGCCGGAAATCCCTTGAATGATCTGCTGAAAAAAGTAAGTTTTCATAAAGCAGAATTTCAGGGAGAACTGCTGCTGGGACATTTGCGTTATGCCACCTTCGGCAGAAACGATATACATTGCTGCTACCCTTTTGTGCACGAAAACAGCTGTCTGGAGCGGGTGCTGCTGCTTGCCGGAAACTTCAATTTGACTGATAACCGGAAATTGCTGGAAAATCTCGTCAATTCCGGTCATCACCCCTCCAGCAGTTCCGATGGCTATTTATTGCTGCAAACCATTGCCCATTATCTGGAAAAAGAGGTCAATATCCACGGTGACTCCCCGAATCATGCCAAATTACTCCGCAAAGCATTGGATGATCTGGATGGAGCTTTTACTTTATGCGGCATCATCGGCAATGGAGACGCTTTTGCCATCCGCGACCCCCACGGCATCCGTCCAGGATATTATTATATGGATGAAGAGGTGATCGCCGTGGCGTCGGAACGGTCAGCCATTCAGGCGGCATTCAACTGTTCCAGTGCCGAAGTGCATGAGCTGGTGCCGGGCAAGGCGTTGATCATCAGCAAAAGCGGAAATGTGGAGTTTGCCGATTGTCTGACGCCCCGGGAACGGCGCAGTTGTGTTTTTGAACGGATCTATTTTTCCAGAGCCAATGATTGCGATATCCACCGGGAACGGCGCAAGCTGGGAGCCGCGTTGGTTCCGGCGGTGCTTGAAGCGGTGAAAAACGATTTCCGCAACACCTTTTTCAGCTACATACCCAATTCGGCACAGGTGGCTTTTCATGGCTTGTTAAGCGAGTTATGCTGCATTGCCGCAAAGCAAAATCAAACATTGCGTTTCGGGCAAATCGCCGTCAAGGATGCCAAATTCCGGACATTTATTACTGATCCGGCACACCGGCAGAGCATATACCAGCATGTCTACGATGTAACCTACGGTCTGGTGCATCCCGGCAGCGACAATCTGGTGGTGCTGGATGACTCCATCGTCCGGGGCAACACCATGCGCAATGCTATATTGCCCATGCTTGACCGGCTGGATCCGGCAAGGATCATCGTGGCAAGTTCGGCACCGCCGGTAAAATATCCGGATTGTTACGGTATAGATATGGCAACGGCGGGAGAGTTGATCGCTTTTCAAGCCCTTATAAGCTGCCTGAAAAAGCGTTCGCAAACAAATTTGCTGGATCAGGCGTATCGGGCGGCAAAGCAAGAACTGGCATCTGGCAAGTGCCGCATAAACTGTATGAAAATATTGTATGATGCAGTACCAAATGAAGAGTTGTGCCGGGAAGTTGCCCGCTTGCTCAAACCGGAAGGTTTGAAGTCAGAACTGACAGTTGTTTATCAAAGCTGCGAAAACTTGCAAAAATGCTTGCCTGACCATACCGGCGACTGGTATTTTACCGGCAATTACCCCACGGCAGGCGGAGTGAAAGTTGCCAATCAGGCACTGGTCGATTTTGTTGAACATGTAAACAAAAGGGCATATTGAAAATGGATCTTTTGTGGAAAGAAAAAAGAGCAAGAGAGGCATTTCTTGCCTTGGAAGATGGTACGGTATTCAACGGATATTCGGTCGGATACCCCGGCGATCAACCGGGCGAAGTGGTATTCAATACCGGCATGACCGGCTATCAGGAAATTGCTTCTGACCCCTCATACGCCGGACAAATGGTTTGCCTGACAGCTCCGGAAATCGGGAATTACGGCTGCTGCGGAAGCTTTATGGAGTCAAGAACATGTTTTCTCCGGGGATTGATCACGCACGAGATAAATGCCCCCTCAAACTATCGCAGCGAAAAAAGTCTTACACAATTTTTATACGAACACCAGATACCGGCGATTTCCGGGGTGGATACACGAAGTTTGACCTTGCATCTGCGGCAAAAAGGCAGTATGAAAGGCTATTTGCATGTTGAGTCATCGCCTTTGACTGCCCCGGAAGCTGTGGCACTGGCAAAGGACTGGCGGGGGCTGGATAATCAGGATTATGTGCAGGAGGTTTCCACGCCCCAAAAATACCAGTGGAACCGCGAAGGAAAATTCAAAGTTTTTGCATACGATTTCGGCATAAAGTACAACATCCTGCGGCGGATGGCGGCTTATGATATGCAAGTAACGGTAGTGCCCGCAACTACTCCGGCAGAAATACTTTTGCAGGAAAATCCCCACGGCGTGCTGCTTTCCAACGGCCCGGCTGACCCGTCGGCATTGCCTTATGCTGTAGAAAATATCCGCAAATTGCTGGGCAAAGTACCTTTAATGGGGATCTGTCTGGGGCATCAGCTGCTGGGGCTGGCGTGCGGAGCCAAGTGTTCACGGCTTAAATTCGGTCATCACGGCTGTAATCACCCGGTAAAAAATCTGCTGACAAATCAAGTGGAAATCACCAGTCAAAATCACAATTACGCCTTAACAGATTTGCCGGAAGAGCTGGCACTTACGCATATAAATCTGAACGATCATACCATCGAAGGGGTCAGGCATAAATTTCTCCCGGCATTTTCAGTACAATATCACCCGGAAGCCGCGCCGGGGCCTCACGATGCGGATCGCCTTTTTGATGAATTCATTCACCTTATGGAGCAATAAGCAATGAAAACCAAACATATTTTTATTACCGGAGGCGTCGTTTCCAGTATCGGCAAAGGTATTACCGCCGCCGCCCTTGCAATGCTGCTTAAAGAGCGGGGCTACAGTGTTGCCATGCAGAAACTGGATCCTTATTTGAATGTGGATCCGGGTACCATGAGTCCTTACCAGCACGGAGAAGTTTTTGTAACCGACGATGGTGCCGAAACCGATCTTGATCTGGGGCATTACGAACGACTGGCCGGTATCACTTGTACCCGGCAGAGCAATTTTACTTCCGGTAAGATTTATTCCACTGTGATCAACCGGGAGCGTTCCGGCGGATATCTGGGTGGAACAGTTCAAGTTATACCCCACATAACCGATGAAATAAAATCGGCTATCCGTTCTCTTGAGTCAGAGCAAGTCGATATAGCCATAACCGAAATCGGCGGCACCAGCGGCGATATCGAAAGTCTGCCGTTCCTCGAAGCTGCCCGCCAATTCAAACTGGAAGCCGCCAGTAGTGATGCGATTTTTATTCACCTGACCTTGATACCCTATATCCGGTGTGCCAAAGAACTTAAAACCAAACCGGCACAACATTCGGCAGCCACTCTGCGGGGGATCGGGATCATTCCCGATTTGCTGATCTGCCGCAGTGAAGTGCCGCTGACAGCGGAACACTTGCAAAAACTCTCCTGTTTCTGCAATATTCCGGAACGCTATTGCATTGAGGAGTTGGATGTCAAAAATTCCATTTACGAAGTCCCCCTTGAACTGGCACGGCAGGCACTGGATCGCAAGGTGCTGGAGCTGCTGCATTTGCCGGAACGCTCTCTGGACTTGTCGGACTACCGCCGCTGGCTGGCAGGCGTGCTGGCTCCGCAAAAAAAATGTACAGTGGCTGTCGTAGGAAAATACATCCGCCATCAGGATGCTTATAAAAGCATTTACGAAGCTTTGCAGCACGCCGGAATCAACAACTCATGCGATGTTCAAATCAAAAAAATCGAAGCAGAAGATTTGGAAAATTCCGATCCGGCTCTTTTATTGGCTGATGCCGATGCCCTGTTGGTTCCCGGAGGTTTCGGCAGTCGCGGTGTCAACGGCAAAATACGGGCGATCGGATATGCCAGAACCCGCAAACTGCCCTTTTTAGGTATTTGCCTTGGTATGCAATGTGCGGTCATCGAATTTGCCCGGAATGTTTTGCATTACAGCGATGCTGATTCCAGCGAGTTCAACACCGCATCCGGCTGTCCGGTCATCGACCTTATGGAATCCCAACGCGCTGTCCGGAAAAAAGGCGGAACCATGCGGCTGGGTGCTTTTGATTGCGTCATAACGCCGGGAACTTTGACGGAGAAACTTTACGGCACGCAAAAAATAAGTGAACGCCACCGGCACCGCTACGAATTTAATAATGCCTACCGCAAAGAGTTTGAAAATGCCGGCTTGAAAGTTGCCGGAGAAAATCCGGAAACTGAACTTGTGGAGATCGTTGAACTGGCTGACCACCCGTTTTTTATCGGGTGTCAGTTCCACCCGGAATTCAAATCACGCCCCCGGAAAGTGCATCCGCTTTTCGATGGACTTATAAAAAGTGCTTTACAGAAAGGCTGCTGATCATGGCAAAACGCACAGATATAAAAAAGATCATGCTTATTGGTTCCGGCCCTATCGTTATCGGTCAGGGCTGTGAGTTCGACTATTCAGGCGTTCAAGCATGCAAAGCCCTGAAAGCCGATGGCTTTGAAGTGGTGCTGGTCAACAGCAATCCTGCCACCGTAATGACCGACCCGGATCTGGCAGACCGGACTTACATCGAACCCTTGACCTGCGACATCCTTCACGAGATCATCCGGCGGGAACGCCCTGATGCGTTACTGCCCACATTGGGCGGGCAAACGGCATTGAATCTGGCAATGGAACTGGAGGAAAAAGGTATTTTACAGCGTTATAATGTGGAAATGATCGGAGCTTCTGCCCAAGTCATCCGCCGGGCAGAAGACCGGCAGCTTTTCAAGGAAGCCATGCAGAAGATCAATTTGGATATGCCCCGCTCCGGTTCGGCACATACCGCCAGCGAAGCCTTTGCCATTGCCAAAACCATCGGCAGCTGGCCATTGGTGATCCGCCCCGGCTTTACGCTGGGCGGTACCGGCGGCGGCATTGCCCATAATGAGGAGGAATTTGCCGATATTGTAAAACGCGGTCTGGAAGCGAGTATGAATTCTGAAGTATTGATCGAAGAATCGCTTCTGGGCTGGAAAGAGTTTGAAATGGAGGTCATGCGGGATAAAAAAGGCGACAGCGTGATCGTTTGCTCCATTGAGAACTTTGACCCCATGGGCGTTCACACCGGCGACAGCATAACCGTAGCCCCCATCCAGACTTTAAGCGACCGGGAGTATCAGACGATGCGGGATAATTCCTTGAAAGTCCTCGCTGCCATCGGCGTGGAAACCGGCGGCAGCAATGTGCAATGGGCGGTAAATCCTGTTGACGGCAGGCAGATCATTATTGAGATGAATCCCCGGGTTTCCCGTTCCAGTGCTCTGGCGAGTAAAGCTACGGGCTTTCCCATTGCCAAGATCGCCGCCAAGTTGGCTGTGGGCTACACTTTGGAAGAGCTGCGCAATGATATAACTTCCACCACACCCAGCTGCTTTGAACCATCCCTGGATTATGTGGTCGTAAAGGTGCCGCGTTTTACTTTTGAAAAATTCCCCAATGCTGATCCTGTTCTTGGTACCCAGATGAAATCGGTAGGCGAAGCAATGGCGATCGGGCGTAATTTTAAGGAAAGTTTGCAAAAAGCCTTACGCAGTCTGGAAACCGGCAGAGCAGGATTCGGAGCTGACGGCAAAGATGAACTGTTTGAAAATTGTGATGATACGGAGTTGGAAAACAAATTACGGAACCCCACCGCAGAGAGGATCTTCTACATCCGGGCTGCCTTGAAACGGCGTTGGAGCATAGAAAAAATCCACCGTTTAAGTATGATCGACCCATATTTTTTGCGGCATTTATCCGAACTTGCGGCATTTGAAGATGAAATAAAGTCTGCTGGCAATATCGGCTGTTTGCAGAAAGATCTGCCGTTTTTCCGCCAGAGCAAAGAACTTGGGTACAGCGATAAACAGCTGGCTTTTCTGCTTGATACGACCGAAAATGCTGTCCGGCAAGCCCGGTATGCGGTAAATCTGTTCCCTGCATACAGCGCAGTCGATACCTGTGCCGGAGAGTTTGAAGCGATCACCCCTTATTATTACAGCACTTTTCACGGCAATGAAAAACAGCTTCCATCCGGGAAAAAATCCATTATGATTTTAGGCGGCGGCCCTAACCGCATCGGTCAGGGCATTGAGTTCGATTATTGCTGTTGTCACGGGGCATTTGCTCTCCGGCAGGCTGGCTGGGAAGTGGTCATGGTCAACAGCAATCCGGAAACTGTTTCCACCGACTACGACACCAGCGACAAACTCTATTTTGAACC
>JAZUPS010000188.1:0-18407 GCA_045605305.1 Victivallaceae bacterium | reverse complement strand
TCTGTCTGTCTGTCTGTCTGTCTGTCTGTCTGTCGCAGGCGGCGCGGATATTTGCCGGGATCACGGCACAATCAGCGCCGGATTTGCCGGGAAAGAATATATCCATAAACATTTTTCACACCTCCAGAATCAAAAAACAATAAACGCAGATAATATACACCGGATTTTTGTAAATTGCAAGCAGATAGAGGATTTACCGTAACTTCTTTTGCTGGATGGAGGTGTTTCTCTCCCAGAAAACACCATCTGTGTACCCCTGTATTGAGCGGTCACTGAGGGCGTTTTCCAGCCGTTTTTCCGCCCAGAGACAGTACAATTCATTTTGTTCTATCCCGCAATAGCGGCGCTCAAGTTTGGCGGCGGTACTCAAGGTGGAACCCGAACCGGCAAAGGGGTCAAAGATCATCTCCCCCGCATTGGAGGAGGCAAGAATCAGTTTCGCCAGCAGTTTTTCCGGTTTCTGGGTCGGGTGCGGAGTATTTTCCGGCATCGACCAGTAAGGAATGGATATATCATTCCAGAAGTTGGAAGCAAAAGTGTTGCGGAAGTTGCCCTGTGAGGTCGCCTCCCAATCTTTCGGTTTCCCGCCTTCCCGGTAGGGCGCAAGGACTTTGCGGCGAATTTTCACCGCTTCGGTATTGAAGGTGAAGCTGGCGGATTTGGTGGCAAACCAGATATCTTCCATGCCGTTTTTCCAGTTCCGCAAAGCTCCTCTGCCCTTTTCCCGCTGCCAGGTGATCCGGTTGCGGATGGTCAGAAATTTCTGCAGTACCGGGGCGATGATGATGGAACTTTCCCAGTCACAGCACAAATAAAGCGAACCGTTATCCTTCAATAACGGCATGAGCAACTCCAGATATTTTTCCGTATACCGGGCGTAATTTTCAGCATCCATCTTCCGGAATTTCCCGCCGCCGAAATCCTTATCCATATTATAAGGCGGGTCAACGATGATCAAATCGGCAAACTTTTCCGGCAAAAAGGGCAAAATGGCAAAGGTGTCACCGCAGATCACCCGGTTTTCCACCTCATCAAGGGATGCCGGGGCAGAGAGTGTCAACACCCTTTCAAGGTATTTTTCTCTCTCTGCTTCTGTCAGCGTAAGTGTCCGGTTGCGGGGGGATCTCATCTTTTCTGCTCCTTAAAAGAACCTAATATAGTTGATAAATCCTGCCAAGTCAACCTCATTTTGCAAAAAAACAGGACTGTTGTTTGCGCAACAGCCCTGCAGTTCCGGTTTTGTCACCACTTTTCAATGGCAAAGGGCGCGAAGGAACGTCCTTTGAACTCCACGGGAAACTCATTGGGATTTTCCACAAAGATCTCTCCCTGATCATCCGGATGGATGCGCAAGGTGTCAGGAAATGGTTCGATTCCTTTGTCAGCACTTTCAAAGCTCACTTCGGCGCTCAACGCCGTGGCGCTGTACCACGCCCGCTGTGCCGCCTGATGGGAAAAACTCTCATCGGGAAGGAACAGGGAGTAGTCAAATCTTTCCAGCACCCGCTGCCATGCCGGAGCATCGGTATTGCAGATATTATTGTAGAGCAATCCGTAAATCCGGTTATTTTCTGTGGTCAGCGGCAATTTTTTGCGCCATTTGGCGGTGTGCATACCGTCAAACTCCACTACCGGAGCATCGGGACAGCACAAAATCGCACTGCCGCCGGCGCTTTCCAGAGCGGTAAAGCGTGAACAGTAGAAAAGATCGAGCATGGAACCGGGGAGCAGTTCCTTGAGTGTGGCGCTTCCCACATTCTGATCAAAGATGAATTTCCCATCCTTCCCGGCAAAGGGAAACAGGGCGTAACAGCAGATCTTATCCGCAGTTTCCGGCAGATCAAGGCGGAAGGAAAAGTCGATCCGCGGAACATTTTTCCACACCCGGATAAAGCGTTGAGCTTTCCCGTGAGGCAAGCTGCCGTAAAGGACGATCACGGTAAAAAGTTCCCCGTCATCGCTCAATTCACCTTCGCAATTTTGCATTTCAGACGCGGTGCGCTCCAATTCCGGCTTCAATCCGCAGCAGCTGCCGTTGGAAAGGGTGTTGAAAAGTCTCTCTTCAGCCAATCCGCCGCAACTGCCGCTCATCAGAAGTGTGCCGTCGGCACGGCGTATCGCCGTAACATTGCCATCGGGAGCAACATCCAATAAGAAGAATTTGGAATCTATTCTCTCCGGCAGGGGGGAATCCGGTTTTGCCGGAATATCATCGTAGACGGAATCGAATTTGCACTCCAATCGTGCTGAACCCAGAGCCGGAACATTTTCCACATAGATCATCCAGCGGTTCTGCCCGATAAGCTGACGGGGAACTTCTTTGCCCTTTTTATCGGTCAATGAGAGCAGTTTTTTCGCATAAGAACCCAGATAAAGTTCCGCATTGCCGGAAACGGCATGAGGGGCGCTGTTGCGGATGATCACCCCGCTTACGGTGGTAAATTGAGCCGTTTTTGCTCTCCGGCGCAAGAGTTTCACCGAGTCGCGGAACGCGCTTTGGGCGTAGTGCGCCTTGCACTTCCAGCTCTCCCGGAATCGGTCGAACTCCAAAGCGGTCAATCCGCCGCTGCTCTCTGCGGTTTTCTGCCACCCCCAGGTATTCAGACCGAGGGTGTGATCGCCGGTAAGCATGAGATTTTCCAGAATGGAGTCATCCTGCAGTTTATGCAAGAGCGCGGCAGAGCAGTTGCGCTGGGCGGCACGGTAATTTTTCAGCACCGTCGGCACGGCATTGATCCGGATATTCCACGGGTCGGCGAGGATGCCGGAAATTTCCGGAATGACAGAAGAGTATTTCTCCTCCATCAAGTGGAAAAATTCACTTGGCGTGGTCAATTTGATCTCCGGATAATCCCCGGAGGCATTGAGTTTTTTCACCAGTTCAGTTATCCGGGGGGCAGGGTTGCGGTTGTCGCCGCCATACTGGAAAAGGACTTCTCTGTAAGGGTAATTTTCCTTTTTCAGCCGCTCGTCAATTATCTGATATACCTCTTTGGCACTGAGTTTATGCTCCGGGGTGTCGCCGTGCATGGGCATTTTGACCCCGAGATCGAATTCCCCCAGCATTTCCGGATAACTCCGGTAACCGAGATAGATGCTCCCCATGCCGTAAACCGGGAATGGATAGAGGCTTTCATGGGAAACCGCATTGCGGTCATTGCCCAGATTCCAGACCAGTATTCTGCCGCCGGATCTGCCGGTAAGGTAGAAAAGGTGGGGCAGATCTGCCCAGGGCAGTTCAGTTTGAAATGCTCCGCACCCGGCAATGAGATAACGCAGACCCGCCAGATTCATCATGCGGGGCAGTTCACCAGTCCAGCCGCCGATGTCATCTAAAATGGCGCACTCCACCGGGAAACCGAACTTTTTTCCCAGTTTGACCGTGCGGGACAAGTTGGCGGTCAACTCCGGAAAACTCACCGTTTCGGTGAGCTGCTGCATATCGAATGCGGCAGCTTCAATGCGTTTTTCCCGGAGCAGACGGAGCAGACGCTCCGTCTGTGCCGCCGGACGGTGATCGAGGTAATTCCGCAGGAGGGAACCGCTTTCTATCGTCCAACGGTAATCCGGGTCATTTTCTGCCAACCCGATGGCTTCATCCAGATAGAGCAGCTGTTGTCTTTCCACCTCATCCGGCAGATCGGTGAATCCGATGTCGTAATGAGTGTGGTGAATGAGGTATATTTTGTCGATCATAAATCAAAGCCAGTTGAGTTTTTTGAGCATTTCCGGATGTTGTCTGGCAACTTTTTCCAGATAATCGATGATACGGCTGCGGTGAATATCGGCAATATCGCGTTTTTTTGCGGTCTGCCAGAGAGATGAATCCTTTTTCTCATCGCTTAACTCATTGATCAGATCCTGACTGATTTCGGCGGCAAGTTTTTTGCCCTCAAAAGCCAGAGGAGATTTTACTGCGGTCAGCTCCCGGTTGACCTTCTTGAAAAGCGCAAGATACTCATAATCACATCTGCCTTCCCAGATTGCTTCGTACTGGCGGCTGGTGAATATCTCATTGCCGCGGAAGTACCACGGGGTGAAGTAACGCCCGGTGTAATCGTATTCGCAGACATCCCTGGGGCCGGCGGCAAGGTTCCAGAAACTTGAACCGGCATAGTTCTCAAAGAGAAATCCCAGCCGGAAAGTTCCGCCGTAGTAGATGTAGGGGTCGCGCTCTCTGGCGCGGTTGGCGCAGGAGTAGAGACCGAAACGGGCATCCGCTGAACGGTTGGAGTTGATGCTCATCAACTGGAGAATGTAGGATTTTTTGCAATCGCTGTTGCTGGGTTGGAACATGTCGATTTCCGGATAACTGTAAAGCTCATTTTCGTCGAAAAACGGGTTGCCGAAACTGGAAAGCCGTTTGCCGGAAGGCGCTTTGGCTCTGGTGATCGCCTCAGTCCACGCCGCCAGCACCGCTTTCTGCTCCGGAGTGGAGGCTTCGTCAATGAAGTGAACCATGAACTTATCCAGATCCATTTTCAGATCATTTTCGATGTGGGCGGTAATGGCAGAGAGGTAACTGACCATCCGTGCCATGAAGCGGCTGCGTTCTTTGATGGGGTCAAAGCCGACATTCAATCGGGATTTGAGGTTTCCGCCGCCGAAAAGCGCGTAACGTTTGAATCCGGTCATGGTGTTGAGCCAGCGGTCAAAGGCGGTGAAGTCCAGCTTTTTGACCAGTTTATCCTCTGCATCGAACATATCGGGGAAGGCTTTGGGCAGAGCCGCTTCATGACCCCATGAAACATTCATCTGATACTCCCGGATAAGTTTCATTGCCGCATCGAAATTGCCCGCATCGATCACCTGCTCGTGGCACTTCAAACTGTTGAGGTAGTCCCAGGTGCCGTATTCCGAGGAGAGGATTTGGGGGAATTTGAGGCTGCTTACGTTGATGGTGTAAACCTTTTCCGTGCCGTCGGCAGAGACCTTCAACCGGTAAGTTCCGGCTTTGGTTCCGGCGGGGATGGCGGTTTTCAGGAAACACTGGATGCTTTCCCCCGGAAGCATTGAGAGCTGATAGGCTCCATTTGCCGGAGGGAGTTTTTCCAGCCGGTTGGAGTTGAAAAATCCGTTTTTGTCATCGGCGGAAAATCCGCGCAGCACGGTCACGGG
Organism: Victivallaceae bacterium; assembly: GCA_045605305.1. Lineage (GTDB taxonomy): Bacteria > Verrucomicrobiota > Lentisphaeria > Victivallales > Victivallaceae > UBA1784. The sequence goes on along the minus strand of JAZUPS010000188.1, from coordinate 13,289 downwards.
GAAGGGGGAATCGATTTTGAAAGAGACGTTGCGGGGGGATTTTTCCGCATTGGTGAAGTTGACCGGCAGATTGCGGATCTCCCCGGCAGAAAATTTCACCTGACGGCAGGAGGGATCATCCTGCGGATAACTGAAGGAGTTGAAAAGATCCCAACGTACCGCGCTCCAGATGATAATTCCCTTCAAACCGCCGTCTGCCATGATCTGCTGATTGGCGGCGGCAAGTTCTTTCTGGGCAAGGTTGACCGGGAAATCGGTATCTTTTTTGGTCAGGCTCAGGTATTTGGGGTAATCGTTGCGGAGTTTGTTTTTCAAGGCAGAAAAATTGAATTTGCTCCCGGCAAGTTTGGCATTTGCCTGAATTTGGGCAACATCGTCATTGAGCCGCTTTTCCAGACCCATGAATTTGATATACTCCGCCGTAGTGCCTTTGAAGCCGCCGCCCATGAAGAGCGCCGGAGCATTGGCTCTGCCTTCGATAACCTCCACCTCATCGGTGAAGATATAGGTGGTGTCCTTATCGGGGAAGGCGATAAGTTTGATGTAACGGGCTTTGAAGTTCACATGTTTTTTACTTTCCAGAAACGCCCGGTAACGTCCCTTTTCATAGGGCGGGATGGCGGCTTTATTATCTGCGATGATGTCGCAGATGTACTTGAAGTTATCCGGAGTATTTCCCGCAAGGAAAAGGATCTTTTCCGGGAAGTGGACTCCGCCGTGACCCTGCGCCAGATGGATGCGGACTTTGGCAATGGAACTGACTTTGCCCAGATCGAGGATCATGGAGACATAGGGTTCGCCGTACCAGCCGACACTCTCTTTGAAAAACCAGATGTCGTCATTACGGAACTTCCCGTCGGTCAGATCCAGATTGTCGTTGGCATCGGTGGTGAGGCGGTAGCGGGGGGATTGTTCAAAGATGAACTTTTTGCTCAGCGCCAGATTTTTCGGCGCGGCGGCAAGAATCATGGCACAAAGTGCGGTAAACAGGACAAAAAAACTCTTCATAGTCAATAAATCTCACAGTTGTTATTCAATTTCTCCAAGCCGGTCAAAAGTTTCGCAGAGAGTGCGGATGGGAACACAGTTCCTCATCGCTATCACTTCGCTTTGAATACACTTCAGCCGGGGTGCCTGCCGGAGCAGACGGACGACTTTCTGCCAATCGATGTTGCCGTCAAAAACGTTCAAATGGGTGTCAAATTGACCGTCATTGTCGTGCAGATGGCAGTTGACGATGTGGGGGAGCATCTTCTCCTGCACCTTGTCATCGTATACTGCGGGGGTATTGGTCAGAATGTAACTGTCGTAAACGCTGTTGCGTTCATAAAGATAACCTTTTTCCACGTTGTTGGCGTGCCCGGCATCGAAACAGAAGCCCAGAGCATCAGTGGGGAAATGCTCTTTTATCCGCAGGAGCTGTTCCGGAGTATTGAGACGGCACCAGATGTTTTCAATGCAGATGGTAACACCCCGCTCTTCCGCAGTCGGCAGCAGTTTATCCAGAGCATCAATAACGTTGTCAGTCTGTTTATCCAATGAAACTTGCGGATGGCAATACTCGTTGCCGGTGTGGATGGTTATGGTATTGACACCCATATCGGCGGCGATATTGATATGCAGCTGGTGACGCCGGATGATTTGAGGGCGCAAACGCTCATCCGGATTATTCAGATCGACAAATATGCCGAATGGAGCGTGAGCATCGGCAAAGGTCAAACCGGCTGAGTGCATTTCCTTATCAAGTTTATCCATCATGGATATGTCACAGAGGATTTTCTCTATCAATTCATCGGTCAAAACCAGATGTTTCGCGCCGTTGGCGGCGAACTCCGCCATGATACAGCGCCGGGCAGTTTCATCAAGATTGTTGAAACTGTAATGAAAGGTTACTGGAACGTTGAACATTTTATCAATCCGCTCTCCATGGACCATTGGTTGTTGTATCTGTCAAAGCCGGGTCATTGGCTCTGATGGTGCCGACATGACCGTCACCGTAGGCAATATTGGCTGAATTATTGTGTCTTTCCACATTTACCTGATTCGGGGTGAGGGAACTCAATCTGCCTGAGTTGTTGGCAAAAACATCGGCAAAAACGAAAAATTTTCCGGGGCCGTCAACCTTCGTCCACTTCAAAAGCCGCCGGTGGGCAGCGATGCCGTTGACGGTCTGATTCTGGTGGATCGTGGTGTAGCCGTAGTGCGCTCCGACGAAGGAGTGATAGGTGCTTTTGTCGTAACGACAGCCCTGACCGGGGTTCGCAGGGTCAAGCTCTTTGGCGGCAGATGCGCAGTTGAAAGCTCCTTTTACCGGAGTATTGGCGTATTCCACACTGTAGGCTTCACCGGGCATATATCCGTAAGTGACCATGGTTTTGGGCCAGTAGAACTGGGCGCCGTGATGGGATTCATTGGGGATGTAGTAATCTTCATAATCACCGGAATAACTCATTGCCGCTCCGACGATCTGTTTCAGGTTGCTTATGCAGTTGGCAGCTCTGCCGCGCTCTCGGGCGCTGTTGAGCGCCGGGAGCAATATCGCCGCTAAAATGGCGATAATCGCGATAACCACCAGCAATTCGATAAGGGTGAAACCCATGGGTTTCCCTGCTTGCAGCAGGGAATCAGCTTTCTTTCTAAGCATCTTTTTTCTCCTTGTTTTTCTCGGTTGGTTTTCTGGCGGCAAGGACACTCCATTTTCCTGAGTGATTTACGGTACAGCACTCTTTTCCGTTCAGCCTTGACGCAAGGATTTTTACAGCTTCTTCCCCGATGCCGGGGAGAAATTTATAGGCAGTAAACTCCCGGATAAGTGAGTGGTCATCTTCCGGGGATTCAATGACAAACATGTTTTTCCGGAAAGGTGTTCCGGAGTCGATCATAAGTTCTTTCAAACGGCGTGCCACCACCGAGTCGGCACAGACGAGGGCATGATCATACGGCGGCAGAGAGAATTTTTCCGCAGAGAGTTCGGGGGAGATGAGCATGGTTTCAAAGCGGTTTTCCTTTTTCCATGCCGAAATAAACCCTTCGCGGCGGTCGCGGACAGAGGAAAATCCGGATTTCCCCTGCTCCTCCACCCAGCAGCAGGAAGTGATCTTGCGGCGGTTGAGGGAACGGGCGATCGCCGCGGCAGTGGCAAAGTCCGGATAAGTTACCGCATCATGGTCAACTCCCTCATAATACTTATCCATAAATATAAGGGGGTAGTACCGGGGGCGTTTGCGGATGAGTTTGACCGCTTCATCCTGAGACATGATCGACCAGACCAGACAGCCGGAAATGGAGAAGTCATCCAGAATTTCCGAAACGGTGGTAATCTGTTTTGCCGGGTCGTTGTTGCAGGAGAAAAAACAGAGGGAACAATTCAGCTTTTCCAAGCCCAGACAGAGCTGGATGAAGAGGTTCTGCTGAAAGGTCTCATCGGAAACATTGTCAAAGACCACCGCGATCTTCTTCCGCGCCGGACTGGCAGGGGCAAGCTGACGGTTTTCCGGAACGAATGTTCCCGTGGCACGGCGCCGGTCGAGAACATTTCTTCTCCGCAGTTCATTGAGGGCTTTTGCCAGAGTTATATGGTTTATGCCAAGTTCGATTGCCAGTTTCTTGTCAGGGGGGAATTTGGTTCCCGGCGGCAGTTCACCGGATTCGATCATCTGGATGATGGAGAGGATCACCGTCTCATATATGGGACGGTTGAAACACTGCAAATTTTCTTTGATTTTGCTGAAGTTTGTGTCCATAATCATCGAAACCGGGTGTCAAAGCTATACCATAATATACCATTGCAAGGTTAATATAACACTGCTTTCATGATAATGCAAATCGTTTTTTCAAAAAATATTCTTGCCGGAGAGGCGATTGCAAGCGTCACGGAGAAAAATTTCATTTTTTTGAGAAACTTCATCTTGACAATCTCCCATATACGGGATATATTTTTTATGTTGTTAAACATGTTTGATAAAACAGTTCAGGAAAGCCGTGCCGATGACTAAAAAAGCCAATATCCGGGATGTCGCAAAACTTGCCGGAGTCAGCATTACCGCGGTCAGCCAGATCATGAACGGATTGAACCGTTACTCTGATGAGACGGTCAAAAAGGTTTGGGATGCGGTAAATGAGTTGAAATATACTCCGAATCCCTATGCCAAAAAAATCTTCGCCCGGGATACGAGCAGGATCCGCACCGGATTGCTTCTGCGGATAACTTACCACTCCCACGCGGCGCGGCGCTTTACCCCCAGTGACCATGAGGCAGAGCGGATGTTTTATTTTGAAAAGTCCTGCATGTGCCACGATCACTTCGGCTCAAACTACGTTTTCCGTCACCGGTTGGAGTTCCATAACCGTCTGCTGCTCAATGATCACCTTGACGGGGTGGTGCTGGGTTTGCCCCATGCCAATTTGATCCGTCAGATCAGTCAGCGGATGCCGGCGGTGCTTACTGATGTGGAGGTCGATCCGGAAACTGTGGGTATTCCCGTGATCAATACCGACTTTGTGCAGGGGTTTGTCACGGTGCTGAAAAAGTTTCAGAGTGCGGGGATTCCGCTTAAAATGGCGGTGATCACCGGAACCAATGATGAGATAGATGATTCGGTGGTTTCCGGGGAAAGTCTGGCGGCGGATTTTATCTTTGCCGCCATGCACGCCGGTGCGGAACTGAAAAAAGAGCATGTGATGAACTACTCCATTTCCAACGACACCAATAAAGAGGTGATGAAAAAGATCGTCAAAAAGGTGATCCAGCTGGTGAAAAAAGATGGTATCCGGATCGTGGGAGTCCGCAATCTGGATATGCCGGTCAAATTGGCTGCGGCGTTGGAGGAAAAGGGGTTGAAATTGCCGGAGGATGTGGTTTTGCTCACCTCTTCCGATCAGCCGGTACGCCGGAAAGGGGTGGCGGCAGTTAATTACGATTGGGAAAAGATGATGGAAATCGCAGTGGATGTACTGCTGCATAAGATCGAAGGCAGCGACTCTGTTGCCGGGAAATATCTGGTTCCATTCGGTGAAATCGAAAGCGGTTTGTAACTTGCGTTGCCGCACACCGCGGTAACAGCAGAAAATAGTGGAGGAAAAATGAAAAAGTTATTGGTTGCCTTGTTGTTTGCCGCCGGAGTTTCCGCTCTGGTCAATGCCGCTGAAATCGTACCGGATTATTACTTTACCGCAGAAAGTCTGCTGGATGAGCTGGAAGACGGTGCGGAGGTGAAAGAGTGGTACGATACCAGAAAACAGGTGAAGTTCATTCTGCCGGAAAAGACCAAACGTCCCGTTTTGCCCCCCATCCTCAAAGAGCGCATCCTCAACGGCAATCCGGCGCTCTATTTCGATGAAAAGATCCGCACCCTCTACATTCCCGGCTTTGCCAATGAGGTCATGGCGGGCAAAAGTTTCACCTTCATCTACGGTGAATTGAGCATGACCGGATTTTTCGGTTTTTCCGGAAATAATCCGGATGGTTCAGTGACTGCTCCGAAATTGGAAATGCAGTGCGGCAGATTCACCTACGGAAAAACCGATCTTAAAAATCTCTCTTCAGTAAATCTCTACCGGGTAAATGCCTATGTTTACAATTTGGAAACGCAGAAACTTTCCGTTTACCACAATGGTAAATTGATCAGTGAAGCTGTCAGCGCTCCGGTAGCTCAATTCGGCGGCGGCGGCAATCTGGCAGTACCTTTCATGCCCTGGCCCCATTCGCCGCGCAAGGGGATGATCGCCGAGATCATGGTTTTCAAAAAAGCGCTTGCTCCGGCTGAGATCAAACAGCTCAGTGACGAAATCCGCGCCCGCAACCGGAATTGATTATATGGAACTGCTTTTTCTCGCTGAATACCATGAACTTGCCGATGGCGAAAGGGAGTCGGTTCTAAGTGCCATCCAAAATGCCGGAATTGAGAAATTGGTTTTGAGTTCCGGGGTTTATGAGTATGACCTTGCTCATCCGGGATTTCTGGATAAGCTCTGCGGATCTATGGAAAAGCGCCGCTTGAGTTTTGCTTCGGCTCACGGTTTGTGGTCGGCGAATAACGATCTTAACTGGCCCGATGAGCGGGGCAGGGAGGAGATGGTGCGCTGTCAGGTGCGTTATCTGGAAAAGGCCGCGGCGCTCGGCTGCCGGAGCTTTGTTCTTCACCCCGGGGTGGCATATATGCGCTACGACCGGCAGAAGTTGTGGGATAAGGTGAGAAAAAGCGTGGAATCTTTGCTGCCGGAAGCGGAAAAGAACCAAATCATTCTGGCATTGGAAAACAATGTTACCATGAATCTCGGTATCGATTGTGCCGAATTGGCAGATTTCATATCCTCCTTTGATTCACCCTTTCTGGGGGCGTGTTTCGACAGCGGTCACGCCCATGCGGTAAGCGATGTATTGGCAAGTTTTGCCGCCCTTGCTCCCCATGTGGTCACGGCGCATTTGCACGATAATGACGGCAGCGGCGACCAGCACCGTCTGCCCGGAGCAGGGACGATACCGTGGGAAAAACTTATGGCTCTGTTGGGCAAAGCTCCCCGGCTGTGCCATGTGGAAAGCGAACCGGCGGGCATGGGAGACGCGGATAAAATTTTGCAGGCATTGGCAATATACACCAAACTGCCGGGGATTTCCCGGTAAAATATGGAGAGTTTATAAAGTTATGGCATTGTGCAAATTGACCGCAGAGGCGGCGGCGTGGGTGGAGGAGACCTTTTCTTCACTGAGCATGGAGGAAAAAGTTGCTCAGTTGATGCACCCGTTGAATAAGCGCTACACTCAGTCGGAGTGGGCGGAAATACTGGAAAAAGTTCCGGTGGGAAGTATTTATTTCGGCGGAGTTGACCCGGAAGAGTTCCCCGCGCTGGCAAAATTTATCCAGCAGAAAAGCAAAGTTCCGGTACTCTTTTCCGGCGACATGGAGCATGGGGCATTGACCTTGAAATCCAAACGGACGGAGTTTGCCGATTTGATGGCATTCGGCGCGGTAAATGATCCGGAGTATGTCCGCCAGATGGGAGAGATCACCGCTTTTGAGGCGCGGGCAATGGGCTTGCACTGGGCGCTCGGCCCGGTGGTCGATCTGAATTTGAATCCGGAAAACTCCATTACCAATATCCGTTCATTCGGTGACGATCCGGATAAGGTCATTCCGCTGGTGCGTGCCTTTATCGGAGGGATGCAGAGCAACGGCGCTCTGGCGGCGTGCTGTAAACACTTCCCCGGTGACGGAGTGGATAACCGCGATCAGCATATGGTCACCAGTGTGAACTCTCTGCCCATGTGGCAGTGGCGGGAACTTTACGGCAGAGTGTGGCAGGCGGCGATAGATGCCGGAGCATTTTCCATAATGGCAGGTCACATCTCGCTGCCGGATTTTCAGGGATGTCAGGATGATCCGGATCGGGCGATGCCCGCAACTTTGTCAAAGGAACTGCAGATAGATCTTTTGCGTAATGAGCTGGGATTTGAGGGGGTTTTGGTTTCCGATGCCTTTCCCATGACCGGTTTTACCAGCCGGATGCCGGAAAAATTCCTTGCCGTAACCAATATTCAAAACGGTTCGGATTCAGTGCTTTTCTCTGAACCGGTCAAAGATTATGAACTGCTTATGGCGGCATTGAGAGATGGCACACTCAGCGAAGAGCGGGTAAATGAGTCGGCGAAAAGGATTTTGATGATGAAGGCGCGTCTGGGACTGCATCGTGATTGTTTTGGCGTTGTTCCCAGTGAAGAGGAGTACGCCGCTCACGGTTTGCTTGCCCAGAAAATCGCCGATGAAGCGGTCTGTATTCTGCGGGAAAATCCGGAGGTCGTGCCGGTGAAAAAGGAGAAGTTGCGCAAAGTTTTGACCATCTCCCTTATCCGGCAGGGCAATCTGATACCCGGCATGGAACTGGCGACGGTGGATGAGGAACTGCGTAAACGGGGAATCGAGGTGGATCACCTTGACAACCCCTCAAGGGATATAATTCCGGAAATTTATGAAAAGTATGACCGGATCTTTGTCAACACCGCCAGTTTGAGCCATGCCAATTTGCAGTTGAAGCTGACCGGTGAACCGTCGATGTTCTTCTGGCATTACAAATTTATCGACTATGCGGGTAAATTTGTCTTTACCAGTTTTGGTACACCCTATACCCTTTATGATCAACCCTATCTGGATAATTTTATCTGCGTTTGGGGATTTACTCAGGTTTGTCAGCGGGCGGCGGTGAAGGCGTGGCTGGGAGAGATACCCATGAGCGGGAAACTTCCGGTGCGTCCGTACAAAAAGAAGATCAGAGCAATCGAATTTTGAGGTGATAAAATGAAAAAGATTTTGTTGTTGGCGCTGCTGGCGGCGGCGGGAAATTTGACGGCGGTGGAGTATTTCAAGGCGAACCGCTGGGTTCCCACCCGTCCGGAGATCGTGAAACCCTATAAATTTATGGAAAAACAACCCGGAATTCTGACCCTGCGGGGAATTGAGAAACAATCGTGGGTATTTTTTCAGGTTTCTCCCCTGAAGATCGCTGAAGGGAACAAGGTATTGATCAAATTCACCGCCTCCGGCAAAGGTGCGGTGAAGATCGGTTTCAATGGTTACACCAATGGCTTCAACGGGGCAAAAGAGTTCTCCAAAGAGCTGAAACTGGAATCTTCCGCGAAAGAGTACGCCGTGGAATTGGGCGCTCCGGCGAGTTATAAACTGGCGCGTCCGGTGATCATTCTGCAGCCGGGATCAGAGCTGGTCATTACGGCGTATTCGGTGGAAGTTACCGGCAAATCCTACTCCGGCAGTGCCGTTGCCGACCGCCCGGAACGCATTTATCAGTGCGGGGAAACGGCGAAATTCACCGTCTCATTCACCTGCAACGGCGAAGCGGTCAAAAGCGGCAAGGCGTTGATCGAGTACCGGGAAGACGGAATATTTAAAAAGTATGAGTATTTCGACTTATCCAAAGCCAATCCCTTTGAATTTACGGCGAAAATGGATAAACCGGGATTTTTCCTTGCTTATGCTTATTTGAAAGATGAAAAGGGCAGGGACATCATCAAGCGTTTTCAGTTGACCTCTGCCGGATTTTCCCCGGAAAAGATCCAGCCGGGCAAGGCGGCGGCAGATCCCGTTCCCTACTGGCAGGCGGAGTATGAGAAGTTCAAAAAGAGCTTTCCCGGAAAGGTGAAGGTGGTCAAGTGGCAGGAAAACAGCAAATATTCATGGTATAAATTAAGTTGCGATAATTACGGCGGTACGAAAAGTTATGCCACGCTCCGGATCCCCAAAGGCGCGGGGAAATTTCCCATGGTTTTTACTGTTCCCCCCGCCGGATGGACGGTCTATTCCCTGAATAACTCCATGTTTCCCCCGGAAAAGAATTGGGAAAAGGTTATCCATCTGATAATCAGTGTTCACGATAAACCCTATACCGGACACGAAGAATATATGAAGTATCAGCGGCCGGAGTATTACTTTTATCAGTTGAAATCAGCCGGAGACAGCTACTATTACTATAAATCCATTCTCGGAGTGATGCGGATGATGGAGTATGCCGCAAGCGGGGTCAAAGAGTGGGATGGTAAACATCTGGCGGCACTGGGGCGCAGTCAGGGCGGCGGATTTGCCTTTATCATGGCGGCATTGAATCCCCGTATTCAGGCGGTGGCGGCAGATGTGCCGGCGCTTTGTGACCACTTCGCCCGGGAGGCGGGGCGCGTTCCCGGCTGGCCGCAGCTGCTTGACCACAAAAACGGTTCCGGCTTCAAAGCTCATGCGCCTTTTTATGATGCGGTGAATTTCGCCGCTCAGGTGAAAGTTCCGGCGGTGGTTTGTGCCGGTTTATTCGATACCATGTGCTACCCGGCATCGGTTTATGCCGCTTTCAACCAGCTCAAAGGTGAAAAAACGATGATCAACTATCCGGATTACGGTCACGGCTGGGGCAAACGGGACAGCAGATTTTATCTTGCCGCATGGGAACTTTTGAATAAAACTTTTGCTGAGTAATTATTGAAAATTTAAGCATAAGGAGCTTGACAATACAAAATTCAGGTGTATATTTTTTTCAGCTAAACATGTTTGACAAATAGTGCCTTCTTTAATAAACCAACCCCTAACCAAGGAGATGTTATGAAAAACGTATCCAGTAAAGTACGCCGCCATGGCGGCGTAAAGCAGGTGTGCTTTACGCTAATTGAACTCCTCGTCGTCATCGCCATTATTGCTATACTGGCGGCAATCCTGCTGCCTGCACTCAACTCCGCCCGCCAGAAAGGATTGGAAGCAAATTGCAAAAGTAATTTGAAGCAGATCGGTATGGCTTTTCAATCTTATTATTCGGATAACGATGATTATATTCCAATGGTTTATGCAGGGAAATGGCTTAGACCCACAGGAGCTACTATGGAATATTTCTGGTATCCGAGCTTTATTGCAGCAACCAATCAAGGGCAGGATCATGGAGGATTGGCAGGTTATGGTCTGATTCGGGCGATGATGTATTGTCCTGCCAGTGAGGTTCAACGTAATACTTACACCAACTATACGGCAAACTCCTGCGTTATGGGGGAATTGGAAACAACTTATCCTTCTACCAAATTTCCCACGAAGACCTGGCACAAGACCAATGAATACAAATCTCCCACCTCTGCTCTGCTTATCATGGATGCTCGCAGAGAAATGGAGCTTTTGCAAGTCGGTAAATGGTATAATATCTACCATTGGACAAAAGATACTCCGAGTAGCAAATTGTCACCGTCCCCCCATGCGAATATTCATAATGCTCTTTATGTGGATGGACATGTCAATTCTATTATGAATATTATTTCACTCAATTATGAAGATGTTCTTCATCCGGAATGATTGGCAGAATAATTGAAATGAGAGTCAAATGATTAGAGGATTTATGAAATGAAACGTTTTTTATTGATTTTTTCCATATTTTGTTTTTTTCTTGCCCTCTCTGCTGCAGAGGTGAAGCAGATAACCAACCTTGCCGACCGCAAAACCGATTATCCGCCGGTATTTGAGTTTCAAAAAGCTGAACCGCTCACCGTTGCCGTCACCGGCAGCGGCAGTGCGGAAATATCCACCGACCCGACCCACCTTTTCTTCGGCAAAGGCGGCAGTTCCGTCCGCGTGGCTTTCAAAGGAATGACCAAAGAAAGTGTCATCCGCGTGATGCTCAAAACTCCCGTCGCTATCAAAAATGACTTTTCCGAGGCGGAAATCTACCTCTGGGGAACCAAATGGGGTTACTCCAATAACTACCGCATGGCGGTGCTGGTGAAAAATGCCAAAGGTGAAGAGGAGAAAATTCCCATCCGTTACCACTTTCAGGCGCGCGGCCCCATCCTCTATCACACCGCATTGCAGGGTGTCCGCAAAAATTACAGCTTCGCAGGGGTGGAATTTACCGAATTTACCAAACCGGATGATGAACTCTGGCTCGGTCCGGCATGTTTCTTTGAACCGGAAATGACGGAGTCCGATGCGCGTGCCATTTCCAATGAAGAGGCCCGCCGCGGCAGAGGTATCGTCCCCTATACCACTGCGAAAAACTCCATTCAGAAGGATAACGGAGCTTTCCTCATCCAGTGCGGCGATATTACCTACACTTACAAACCTTCCACCGGAACTCTCAATGACCTCACCTTTATGCTCGAAGGCAAAAAGGTCACTCCCTTTGCTGACGGCGGTCTGCTTATCGGTAATGAGCGTATCGCCCGCAACGCCCAGCTTTCCCGGGTGGAGGTGAAGGACAACGCCGTTCATGCCCGTTTTGAAATCGATGACCGCAAAGTCGGTTCATGGGGCGAACAGCGGGAATCCAATCTTTCCTACTCCATCACCCTGACTCCTGTCGGCAAGAGTCTCACCATTGATGTGACCACCGATACGCCCTTTGCCTCCAAACTTGTCCTCGGCTGTATCACCGGATTGAAAAAGCCCAAACTGATCGAAGTTCCCTATCTTTGTTACTGGGGTATGACCAACGGCTTCCTCGGTCCGCGTATCGTTTGTGACGAAGCGGGCAATTTCATGCTTGCCATGCTTGACCCCTATGTTACCAACTCCAGCGACCTTTTTGCGGCCGAGAAAAACGGATTCATCCGCCGCCGTGCCGTCTTTGCCAATGGCGGTGCGACCTACTGGCCCAATACCGCCGGTGAACGCAACTGCGTGGATGAGAGGATCGTGCTGACCATTTCCAAAGAGGTCGCAGACATCCTCCCCAATATCGACAATCCCGACCCGCTCAATAAAGATCTGGTCAAAGGCAAAGTCTACTGCTCATGGCCTCATGTCTACCGTTTTGTGCCTGATTTGTTCCACTTTATGGGCTTTGAAGATCTCTTCTATGTTCACTACTACAACAACTCTGTGCCGATGGATTTGAAACTTACGGCAGGAACGGGACGCGCGGAGGCATGGCATCCGCTGACCTGGAAAGAGATGTCACCCAAAGAGTTTGCCGGTATCGTTGAATCTTACGGTTATGAGTTCTGCGTTTACGAATACCTTTACGGTATGCAGATCGGCGATTTCCACTGGAACCGCGACTGGATCACCCGCCGGGTCAACGGCCGTTACGCAGTCGGCTGTGCGCCTTTTTTCGTCACCAAACCGACCATTCTCAATAAATGGCGCAAACTTCAGGATAAATGGCTGCTTCCGCTGGTCAAAGGGGTTTACTCCGACGTGCTGACTGTGGGCTGTCCCTGGGGCAACTTTACCGACTATGATGCGGATGTACCGGGCAGTGCCAGCTGCCGTGCCAGTTACCGCGAAGTGCTTAAAGCGCTCCGGCAGATCCAGGAAACTTACGGCAAGAGCTGGAGCGAAGGTTCATTCAACTGGCTCTACTCCGGCAACTGCACCGGCAGTTACGGTTCGATCATGACCTTTACCGAAGGCGGCCCCTCGGTGCTGCCGATCATTCCGGAATTCAAACTGCGCCGGATGCAGACCAAAGAGACCACTCTCAGCATGGGCCCCTCAATGAAGCGGCACTTTGAGCGTAACAAGAGTTTCAAATCCACCGGATTCCCCGATACGGTGTTTTACGATCAGGCACTGGCGGCGATCATCGGTTATGGAAATCAGACGATCGTTATTTCCGAAGATTACTCATTTTTCGGATTTTCCGGACTTGCCAAAAACTACTACATGGGTAAAGGCATCCAGACCCATTACTCCTTCCAGCCGGTCAAAAGCATCGAATACTTTGACGGTGACAGGGCGGTGAAATCTTCTGAAGCGCTGGTCAAAGATATCCACAAAGCCGGAAGACTCAAGACCGTTTACCAGAATGGAACCACCGTT
>JAZUPS010000187.1:0-20827 GCA_045605305.1 Victivallaceae bacterium | reverse complement strand
ATGATCCGCTGCACGCCAGCAGACCCTTTGATCTCAACCGTGACGGATTCGTCATGTCCGAGGGTGCCGGTATCCTCGTCCTCGAAGAACTCGGTCACGCCGTCCGACGCGGAGCAAATATCCTCGCTGAAGTCGTCGGTTACGGTGCTACTGCCGACGCATTCCACATCACCAGCCCCGCCCCCGACGGCAACGGCTGTGCCAGAGCTATCAAAATGGCTATGCGTCACGCCGGGATCACCCCGGCAGAATTGGATTACATCAACGCTCACGGTACCAGTACTTCTCTCAATGACAAGTACGAAACTCTCGCCATCAAAGCCGCCCTCGGCGATAATGTCCGTAAAGTCGCCGTCAGCAGTACCAAAGGTACCACCGGACACGCTCTCGGTGCCGCCGGCGGTCTCGAATGTATCGCCTGTATCAAGAGTATTGAGACCGGAATCATTCCGCCGACCATCAACTACGAGACTCCCGATCCGGAGTGCGATCTGGATGTCACGCCCAATACGGCGCGCAAACGGGATGTCAACTACGCCATGAACTGCAACCTCGGTTTCGGCGGTCACAATGGCGCTATGCTGTTCAAAAAATTTGAAAATTAACCATAAATACGGGAGGATTTGATCATGGGCAAAGTTATGTTTATGTTTCTGGCAGTTCTGTTGATCAGTGCGGGCTGTTACCAGACGAAAATCGCCAGACCGCAGGTCAGTCAGGAAGAGAGCGCGTGGGAAGATATTATCCGTCAGAGCTACCCCGGATACAAAGCTCCCCCGAAAAGTTCACGTTCTGTAAAGGGACATACCGAAGAGCGTTTCTCTGCGGTCGTCCGCTCTTCTCAGGTGAAGGCGCAGCCCGATCCGGCGGCTCCGGCTCCGATGGAGATCCCCGCTGATGAACCGGCACCTGAGGAGATCCCGGCTGAAGTTCCGGCGGAAAAACCCGCTGATACTCCGGCAGTTACCGAAGTGAAACCGGCTGAAGTCCCGGCTGCTGCCGAGGTGAAACCGGAAGAGAAACCGGCTGAAGTTCCGGCGGAAAAACCCGCTGATGCTCCGGCAGAAAAACCTGCTGTCAAGGCGGAAACTCCGGTTGCGGCGGCGATGCCTCCCGATCCCACCAACAGCACTGTCTATGTGGTCAAATCCGGCGACACGCTGGGTGCGATCGCTCAGAAAACCTATGGACAGGCGAGTTACAGCAACGTTATTTTCAAAGCCAATTCCGACATTCTCAAGAGTCCGGATAAACTCCGTCCCGGAATGAAACTGATCATTCCGAAACTCTGATTTTTCATAATGAATGCCGTAGAGCGCTTCTATTTTGAACCGGGCTTCTCCTTGCGTGCCGTGGGCATGGGGGATGAAGTCCGTTTGCTTGACCGTTTCCGGAGCATTTTCAATGTGGCGGTGACGGCGCGGGAGAACTGGGTCGAAGTTTCCGGCGAAGATGAGGCAGTCCGTGCCGCCCTGACCGTGTTGGAAGAGATGCAGAACCTCTTTATTCTGCGCGGTCATCAGCTTGACCGGGCGGATGTGGAGTCCCTTTTGCGTCCCCGCCGGGGAGATACGGTGCATTCACTCTGGGAGTCCCGGGTATCGGTCGGGCCGGGAAAGCGGGAGATCATGCCCCGTTCTGCGCGGCAGAAGGCGTATCTGGAGGCGATAAGCCGTCATGATGTGGTTTTCGGCATCGGACCGGCAGGGACGGGAAAAACCTATCTGGCGATGGCAATGGCGGTTTCCATGTACATCAAAGGCGAGGTTTCCCGGATAATCCTCACCCGTCCGGCACGGGAATCGGGGGAGAAACTGGGTTTTCTGCCCGGGTCACTGGAGGATAAGGTATCGCCTTATTTAAGACCCCTTTACGATGCGCTTTACGATATGATGCCTCAGGAGGAGGCGGCGGCGTTGATCAGCCGCAATATAATCGAAGTTGCGCCGCTGGCGTTTATGCGGGGGCGGACATTGAATAACGCCTTTATCATTCTGGATGAGGCGCAGAATACCACTGTGGAGCAGATGTTGATGTTCCTCACCCGCATGGGCTTCGGTTCCCGGTGTGTGATCACCGGCGACCCCTCCCAGTCGGACTTGATGAAAAATGAGCGTTCCGGTTTGGAACGGGCGCTGGACACCCTGAAAAATATCCGGGAGATCGGGTTTGTGTTTTTCACCCCCGGTGATGTGGTGCGCCATTCGCTGTTGGAAAAGATCATAACCGCTTACAATGACGGGAAGGATAGTGAGTGATGAGCTGGGATAAGATATTGCCTTTCCTCCGCCGCAAAGGTACTGCGGAAAAGGAGTTGATCGACCGGGAATATATTGAGGAGAGCATAAGCCGTTCCCCCGTGCCGATCGTGCTGGTGCTGGTGCTGGTGTGGATGGTGGCGGCGGTGCTGCTGCTTTTGTCGGAGAACCGTCAGCGCGACCTGACGGTCTGGTCAGATGGACAGCGTGCGCCCTTTTCGGTCTTTGCCCGGATGGATTTTTCCTATGAAGACAGTGATGCCACTGCGGCGCTGCGGGAGCAGGCACGGAAAAATGCTCCGATGATCTTCCGCATCGTGCCGGGTAATGGTTCGCGGATAAAGCTGGAAATCGAACACTTTTTTTCGACTCTGCAAACCCGGGAAACCGCCGATCTGGAAAAGAAGATATTTGTGCCGGAAAAAAATCCCGGTTCGGAACTTGCCGCCAAAGTCATCGATTACAAACTTCTGCTCAAACAGCTGCGCAACCGCCAGCAGGAGTTTGATCAGCAGCTGGATATAATGCTCCGTCACGGGGTGGGAAAGGATGAACAGCTTGCCGATATTCCCGCTTCCCGCAAGGTGGAGGTGATCTCTGCCGACGGCAGAATTTACGATCTGCGCCCGGTTTCCGCCGGGGAATGTGCGGTAAAACTGGCAGATCTGCTGGAAGTGACCGGTTCGGCGAAGACCGAATTGACCTATTGTCTGGAAAGTTTGCTGGAAGAGGGAAATTTGCGTTTTGATGCAGAAGTTTCCAAAACGCGGGCGGAAAAGGATGCTTCCGGAGTTCAGCCGGTGATCAAAAAACGGAACAAGGGAGATCTGCTGGTGGAAAGACGACAGCTGATTTCCCACGACATCATCGACATGCTTCAGGCGGAAAAGGAGGTTTTGCCCCGGGGGTACGGCATCGTGCTTCTGTGTACCCGGCTGGGATTGAGCTTTCTTCTGATGATGATGGCGCTGGTTTTTCTCTACCGCACCTATCCGAAAATCTTTCAGAACCCGCACCGGTTCAGCATGGCAGGTCTGGCAATGATCCTGGCGCTTTTGGCAAATTTCGGAGCGATCCAGCTCTTTTTCTACTTTTTCCGTTCCGGGGTGATGCCGGAGTACGATTTGATGCTGGCGATGATTCCGGTTCCATTCGGGGCGGCGCTGCTGTCGATCCTGCTGGGCAACCGGACGGCGCTGTTTGCCGGATTTCTGGTCAGTTCCATTTCGGCGCTGATGATTTTGCCTGACCGTTCTTTTGAATTGGCGTTGCGGTGGTTTGCGATTATGGCGCTGATGGCGCTTTTCACCCGCGATGTTTCCAATTACCGCAGTTTCTTTGTCCGGGTATTTCTGGGCGGAGCGCTGTTGACGGTGGTGGTAAACGGGGATATGTTCTTTGCCATATCCGGAAATATCGATCTGGTCAGAAAGGCTCTGCTTGCTGTCGGAGCAAATGTGTTTCTCTGTGCCACAGCGGCGCTGTTGATGGTCTTTGCCTTTGAACTGGTTTTCAATGTGGATACCACCATGTCTCTGGGGGTATTGAGCGACGGCAATCACCCGCTGCTCAATAAACTTAAAAGGGAGGCGCCGGGAACGATGTTTCACTCCATTTCAGTGGCGACACTGGCGGAAGATGCCGCCAAGGCGATCCATGCCAATCCGGCGCGGGCGAAAGCCGGAGCGCTTTTTCATGACATCGGCAAACTTGCCTCTCCCCACTACTTTGTGGAAAATAATGTGGATAGTCCGAAGATCCACGATGAATTGCTTCCCCAGCGCAGCTGTGCCATTATCCGCGGACATGTGAAAGACGGTCTGGAACTGGCGCGGGAGTACCGGTTGTGCCGCTTTATCCGGGATGCCATTGCCACCCACCACGGCAACGATCTGATCTCTTTCTTTTACCGCAAGGCGAAAGAGCAGAACAGCGAAACTCTGGAATCCCAGTTCCGTTACAATGGTCAGCCGCCGGAAGAAAAGGAGTTGACCATAATTTCTCTTGCCGATGCCTGTGAAGCGGCATGCCGTTCACTGGAAAAGCCGTCACCGGCGACCATTGAAAAGGTGGTGAACAACATATTTATCGGCAGACTCAGCGGCAATCAGTTGAAAAATTCCGAATTGACTCTGCAGGAACTGGATGTGGTGCGCAAATGTTTTATCGAAGATTTGGGGAGTATTTACCATGCGCGCATAGCGTATAACAAGGAGAAAGAGAATGATACAACTGCATTGCCGGTGGAGGAATCCGCGCCTGACAGCACCCCGAAAAAGTGAGCTGCGCCGCTTCGCTCATGCCGCCGCCATTGCCGCCGGTCTGCCGGTGGAACCGGTGTGGGACTTGAATCTGCTGTTTGTCAATGACCGGTCAATGGCGCAGTACAATGAGGAACTGGTCGGTCATCAGGGTACAACGGATGTGATAACCTTTTCCTACTTCGATGATTGTGATGAGTATGAAGCCGGTGACACGATGATCGAATTGATCATCAATCCCGATGCGGCACTCCGGGAAGGGGCGAAGCGGCCCGGTGGTTATCCGTGGGAGATGGCGCTTTATCTGGTGCATGGTCTGCTTCACAGTGCGGGGGAGGATGATCTTTCCCCGGCGCCCCGCCGCCGGATGCGCCGCCGGGAGCGGGAGTGTCTGGAAAAGTTGGAAAAAGAGTTCGATTTCAGCAGGCTTTTTCCTGCCGGCTTGAAAGAAAGTAATTGATGGACTATATTAGATAGAGATATTATTCACTTACGGGAGAGGATTTTATTTATGAAAAAAGTTTTAGTTTCCGGTCTTTTGACCATACTGCTGGCAGGATGCGCCTTTTTCAATGTCGGTGAAACGATGGAAAATGCCAAGAAACTGCGGGTCGGTATGACCAAGGCAGAGGTGCTGGCGGTGATGGGTGAACCTCTTAAAGATGAGAGTTTTCACCGTCCGGATCTGTGGTATTATTACTTTGACTGCAACTGGATGGATGGACTTTATACCGAAGAGGAGTGCTTCCCGCTGGTCTTTAAAGAGGGGAAATTGGTCGGCTGGGGCAACCGTTTCTACGCCAGTTACCGTCTGGAAAACCGTGACCGGGTTCCCAATGTGGAATTGCCTGCCAGCGCCAATATCGGTGATGCTCCGGCAGAAGTTGAGAAAAAGTGAATGGTATTTATCTTTATGATGAAAAAATTTTTACTTATTCCGCTCTTTTTTGCCGCGTTGTGCCTCGGCGCGCAGAGTTTGAAAACCGGTATGCCGGTGAAAGCGCTGCCTTCGCCGGTCTATCTGGATGGTTCGACTCACAAGTTGAGTGATTTTCTGGGCAAAAAGTTTGTGGCGCTCTATTTGTGGGAGCCGAATCAGGCGGCATTGAGCGAATTTTCCACCCTGCCGGGAATCGTGGCACAGTGCAAAGAGAGTGCGGATTTTATCGGAATCGGCGTGGGAAGTTTGAACCGGTTGAAAAAGTTCCCCGGCGCGGCACAGTTGGGATTTCCGGTGAATGTCGATGCCAGAAATGAGGTGAAAAAACTCTTTCTCAGAAACGGGGATTCCACGCCGATGGTGATTTTGCTGGATAAATCCGGCACTCTGATCTGGCGGGGACCGGTAAAGGTGCTGCCCCGGATACTGAAAGATTGTGCAAGCGGTAAATTTGATTTGAAAGAGCAGATCCGGGTGGAGGTTTTCACCGATGCGGTCAATGAGGCGATCCGGGCGGAAAAGTACGATGCGGCGCTGCCAATGCTCAAAGAGGAGTACCGCAGAAATCCCCGGAAACTGGAACTGCTCCGGGTTCAACTGGCGATTTTGAAAAAACTTCAGCGCTTCGAAGAGGCATTTGCCGTGCTTCATGAGGCACAGAAGATCCGTCCCCGCGCTTACCGGATCTTTGAGATGGAGTACAAACTTATCGGTGAGAGCGGCAAGATGGATAAACTGCCGGAGTTCTTTACCCGGCTGAAGACCAATTTTGCCAAACAGCCCGGAGTGCTTCTGGGGTTTGCCATTTCCGAGTGCCAGCTGCCCCCTGCCATGCTCAATTTGGAGTATGCGGTGGATCTGGTGGAAACCGGGTGGAAGAGCAACAGTTTTTTCTCCGATGAAGAAAAGGGGTTGTACGCGCTGGATTATGCGAAGATCCTCCACTCCATCGGCAGGAACGATCTGGCGGCGATCCTTGCCCGCCGGGCGCAGGCATTGTTGAAAAAGAGTCCGAAAAATATCGGCAAAGCGGATTCAGCATTCCTCTATTATACCAAGATGATGAAAATCGCTCCCAAAGTGACATTGTCACTGTGAAACAGCTTCCCCGTGCATCTTTTTCAGCTGCACGGGGACTTTTTTGCAACCTTTTTGAATTGTCGTTTGCAAAAAGAGATTTCGCGGGGTATATTATAGTGAGGTAATTTGCAGTAATTATCTTGAAGTCTGTTAAGCAGACAGGGTTGTGAAGCGGTCTGATCCGGTTGGATGGCGGTTTCCGGCAAGTGGAATTCGGTCGCTATCACCTTCCGTGCCGACAGGAGCAGGGAAGGTGATAACGGGATTCCGCCGTGCGGAGATTGCGTCATGGAAACACCCGCTTCCATTCTCTGTCAAAACCAAATCATATTTATGTAAAAGGATTTTGCAACATGGGTGAAGAAAAGAAAATCGTCTTCCAGCTGGATGACACCAGAACCATGGAAATCTCCACCGGCAAAATGGCTGGTCTTGCCAATGGCAGCTGTCTTGTCCGTCTTGGAGACACCATCATTATTGCCGCCGCTTGTTCCGGCGAACCGCGCGAAGGCAGCGACTTCTTTCCGCTGCAGGTGGATTACCGTGAAAAATACTCCGCTGCCGGTAAATTCCCCGGCGGTTACATCAAACGCGAAGGCCGTCCCTCTACCAAAGAGATTTTGACCTGCCGTATGATCGACCGTCCCATCCGGCCGCTTTTCCCCAAAGGCTTCTTCCACGAAGTACAAGTTCAGTGCATGCTGCACAGTGCCGACGGTGTCAATGATGCCGACGTGCTGGCGATGGTTGGTGCTTCTGCCAGCTTGATGCTCTCTGATCTGCCCTTTGAAGGACCGATCGGTGCGGTGCGTGTCGGTAAAGTTGACGGCGAATACATCGTCAACCCCACCCGCGCCCAGATGGAACGCAGCACTATGGAACTGATCTATGCCGGTTTGCCCGATCAGGTAATCATGATCGAGGGTGAAGCTGAATTTGTCAGCGAAACCGAAATGCGCGAAGCGATGTACTGCGCCAACGAGGCGATCAAACGTCAGTGTGCGGCTCAGGTCGAGTTGGCAAAAATCGCCGGAAGAGAGAAGAAAGAGTACCACTACTATCTGGTTCCGGAAGCGCTTCAGAAGGCGCTGGAAGATTTCTGCGCTGCTGAAATCGAAACCACCTGCACCATTCCCGGCAAAGAGAACCGTCAGAATGCCCTCAATGCCATGCTTGCCAATGCCCGCGCCGCGCTGCGCGAACAATTCGCCGAAATGAGCGATGCGGAATTCAATCTGGAAACTGCCAAAGGTTTCGATGATTATGTCCGTGACATCACCCGTAAACTGATTCTGGAAAAACATTTCCGTCCCGACGGCCGCAGTGTTACCGACATCCGTCCCCTTTCTGCAGAAGTCGATGTTCTGCCCGTGGTTCACGGCAGTGCGCTCTTCTCCCGCGGTGAAACTCAGGCTCTGGTCATTGCCACGCTGGGTAATGAGAAAGATGCTCAGGAGTTCGACGATCTGACCAGCGTGACCGGTAATGCGGTCAAACGTTTCTATCTGCACTACAACTTCCCCAACTACAGCGTGGGTGAAGTCGGCAGGATCGCCGGTCCCGGCCGCCGCGAGATCGGTCACGGCAATCTGGCGGAGCGTTCTGTGGCAAAAGTTGTTCCGGCGGACTTCCCCTATGTGGTGCGCTGTGTTTCCGAGATCATGAGTTCCAATGGTTCGACCTCCATGGCGAGTGTCTGCGGTGCCACGCTGGCGCTGATGGATGCGGGTGTGCCGATCACTGCTCCGGTGGCGGGTATTTCCTGCGGACTGGTTACCGGTGACAATGGCGAAAGATTGCTGTTGACCGATATTCTGGGTGCGGAAGACCACTTCGGCGACATGGACTTCAAAGTTTGCGGTACCCGTGACGGAATTACCGGCTTCCAGCTTGACTTGAAACTCCCCGGTATTCCCATTGACTTGCTTTGTGAAGCGATGGAACGCAACCGCATTGCCCGGTTGAAGATCCTCGATGTGATCGAAGAGTGTATTTCTGCTCCCCGTGCGGACATCAGTCCCCGCGCTCCCCGGATCGACATGGTCAAGATCAATCCGGATAAGATCGGCGCTCTTATCGGTCCCGGCGGCAAAAATATCCGCTCCATCACCGATGAAACCGGTGCCAGCATCGACGTTGAAGAAGACGGTACCGTCAAGATCATGGCGTCCAATCTGGATCAGCTCAATGCCGCCAAAGATCGCGTGCTGGCTTGCACTGCGGAAGCGGAGATCGGCAAGATCTACCGCGGCAAAGTGGTCACCATCCGTGACTTCGGTGCATTTGTCGAAATTCTCCCCGGAATGGATGGCTTGCTCCACATTTCAGAAATGGCAGATTACCGGGTGAACAAAGTTACCGACATCTGCAGTGAGGGTGATTTTGTCACGGTCAAAGTTATCGACATCGATAACTCCGGCAAGATCCGTCTCAGCCGCAAAGCGGCGCTCAAAGAGATGGATGCGTAAGATTATCCGTTTTTTCGACTCCCCGGTGAAGAACTTTTACCGGGGAGTTTTTTTACGTCGGTTCGGTGCAAATTGTGCCGATACCTTCAACCGTAAGAGAACACCATACTGTGATGCTGATTTTACTATGCACTCTTTTTTACTGATAAATCCGGCTGGAGAATTGAAATTTATCGGTTAAAGCTGTATTTTATAGGGAAGAGGTAATTTTTCTTTGTCCGTTGCCGAAAGGAGTCAGTATGCAAGGTTACTGGATAGAACTTTTTTCCCCCCGCGCTGCCAATGATGTGAAGCGCTTTTTGCCCGACAATGTCACTTTCATCCAAAATCCGGATTCCGGAAGATTGGAGGATATTTTAAGTGCCGCCCGCCGGAATGAGGCGAAAGTTCTGCTCGAATGTCCTGACTCATATCCCGGAATCGAATTCGGCAGCGAGATCTATGCCGACAGTTTCAAAGCACGCAGTGTGGTCGCCGACGACTGGTTCGGGGAAAAAGTGCCGCCGTGCCGGATCCTTACTCAGCACAACTTCGTTCTGCGCGTGGTCAATTCTCCGGTCAAATCCCATCTGGTTGCCGCCAGAGTCGCCGGATACCGTGATGCCTGTTTCGGTCTTGAGGATGCGGAAAAGTATCCGCTTTTGTTTGAAGCTCCGGATTGCAGCAATATTCTGATTGCAGTCACCCCCTTTGCCAGTTTCATCCGCAGCCGTTTTGCTCCGGCGGCAGATTGGAAGACCGTTATCGGCAAACTGCTGGGATTTTTAAGCGGCAGTGAAGAGATTCTGCCCATCGACTACGAACTTTCGGTGCGTCCGACCTACAAGGCAGAGGAGCCTTTGCCGGAAAATTTTGAGGCTGCCGCCTTCAAGCGCAATGCCGAATGGTTCTACCGGGAGATGATCTACAATCATCACGGGGATATAGGTGTTTTTGAAGGGCTTACTTCGGTGATCGATGTCACCGGGCGGCAGTGGGTCATGCCCGCTTTGCGCGGTGACTGCATGGGAGAGTCTTCTGCGGTCGGCGCCCTTGACTGCGTGATCAATGGTGAACGCATGGGGCGGGCAATGGCAGAAGGTTTGATAAAAACCATGCTCGATACTCCGAAAGTGCGCGATTGCTGTCAGGCAAGCCAGACATTCGGTTCACTTTTCTTCGATGAAAGCAACCGTTCCGTGTATGGTGATGACAATGCCCGGGCAGCACTGGGGGCAATTCTCTCGGAAGAGCTGCTGGATGACCCAAAACATGCAAAAAAACTCCTGCAGCTGGGCTATTCTCTGCTCCGGACGACCGGACCGAATGGCTTGCGCACCCCCAGTTTGATCCATCCGAAACATTTTCAGGATCAGAAAACCTGGGTCTATTACCATGAAAACAATTACGAAAAGTGCCACCCCCACTATCAGGCATTTCACTGGGCGCTGAATTGTCAGCTCTACGCGCTTTCCGGCGACCGGCGTTTCCTTGACTCCGCGATCGCCGCCATGGAGGAGGCAAACCGCTGTTTCCCCGATTTTTACTGGCAGAATGGAGCAACCGGCGACTGGTGCCGCATCCTGCTGCCTTACGCCATGCTGGTGGAAGTTGATGACACTCCTGAACACCGCAAATGGCTCCATAAGGTGGTGACGTTCTTTATCAGCAAACTCAATAAATTCCATACCCTGCCGGAACTTATGGGCAAACGCGAACTGGGACACTATCCTTCGCCCGCCTGCAATGCCGATCACGGCAGAGGGGAATCCGCTCTGGTGCAATTCAACGGTGATCCGGCATGTGATCTGCTCTACAGTGTGAATTACGGTTTTATCGGTCTGCATGAGGCGGTCATGGCGACAGGAAATCCGGAATACAAAGCTGCTCTTGACGGAATGGCGGAATTTTTCTGCCGGATTCAGGCAACTTCGACCGATCAAAGTTATATCGACGGTGCGTGGCTGCGCGGATTTGACTACGGACTCTGGGAATTTTTCGGCAGTGCCTCCGACTCCGGCTGGGGCCCCTGGTGCGTTGAAACCGGCTGGACAAATGCGTGGATCGCCACTACTCTTGCCCTGCGCAAACTGAACCGTCCGCTGTTGTGCAGAAAACATGCCGGAGTTTACCGGGAACTGGCGGAAGGTGTCGCACAGATGATGTTCACCCCGATCATGCCGTCGATCACCAGCCGCGGAACGACGACTTTTGTAAATACTGCACTTGCCGGGGGATTTGCAGAAGGATAAATATCAAACCAAAAAAGGGAATAATAATATGCGTACAAATCATTACCGTGCAGTGAGTCATTGGTTCAACTGGGAAGAGCTGGACTTCCCCAATCCGGGAGTGGAGGAGCGTATCCGGCGGAAAGTTGCCGCCGCCGCCGCTGCCAAAGTTGAATTGGCAGTGGTTTTCGGTTTCCACTTCCGCTGGGACTTCGTATACAACTTCGACCTGGTTCACAAACTTATCGCCTTCACTGTAAATGAGTATCACAAGTACGGCATCAAGGTGATCGACCACCACTCGGCGGTGCTGAATTACCGTCCCCGCAGCTGGGAGGATCGCCGGGAAAACTTCAACCGGAACCATCACCATATTCCCATGACTCCTGATCCAGCGATCATCGGCACTCTTTACTATGCCGGAAAAAAGCTCAACGATTTCCGCCAGTTGCGGGTGGATGACGGTACTCCGGTCTATTTGCCCCGCTATCACAGCGAATGTTTCTGCACCAACAACCCCGATTTCCGTTTTGCCTACCGCTCATACGTTCAGCGGCTCTTCGCGGAAACCGGCATCGACGGATTGATGTGCGACGATGTCGGTCACTACGGCCGCTGGGGTGCCTGCGGCTGTGAATATTGCCGGGATAAATACCGGCAGACCACCGGCAAAACTCTTCCTCCTGCAACGGATTTCAACTTCTGGGGCAACTATGAAAATCCCGATTTCCGGCGCTGGGTGGATCAGCATTTGGGAGATGGCAGGGACTTTCTGGCAATGGTAAAGGAGGTTATCCCCAAAGATGCGATATTGACCACCTGCTGTTCAAGTTCCACCGGGCGTTTCAATGATTGCGTGGGGCTGGATATGTCGGTGTGGGAAAGTTCATTGAATACCGTCATGCTGGAAATGTGCGGCAATATTTCCGGCGGCAAAAACAGTATCGAGAGCCGCATCCCCGATATGCAGCTCAACTGCGGTATTGCTGAACGCGGCAATATGGCATGTCTGGGGCTGGGGTACGCCTTTTTCCCCGATGAAGGCTTCCGGACATGGAGTTTGAATAAATTTTTCAACAGCGACAGCTGGATCTCCACCCACAAGGCACGTTGCGGATTGACCTTTGAGGAGCAGTGCCAACTGCCGGATGAGCCGGAAATAGTCCACGAAGCGTACAACTTCGATGCCAAATATCCGGAGTTGGAGGAGTTGACCGATACCGCTCAGACCGCAGTTTATTTTTCCAGTGCATCGCGCAACTTCAACGGTTGTTTTGCCGATGATTATGCCAATGGATTTGCCGCCGCAGTACGGGGGCTCTACCGGGCAAATGTGGTTGCCAATGTCATTTGCCGGATGCCGGAAAATGCTGATAAAATCAAGGTTCTGCTGTTGACTGACTGCGATTGTCTTGCTGATGAGGAGCGCAGCGCCATTGATAAATATCTGGCTTCCGGCGGCACAGTCATTGCCACGGGACTTTGCGGAGCAAGGGATGCCCGGGGC
The DNA here is from genome assembly GCA_045605305.1 of Victivallaceae bacterium. GTDB lineage: Bacteria > Verrucomicrobiota > Lentisphaeria > Victivallales > Victivallaceae > UBA1784. The sequence goes on along the minus strand of JAZUPS010000187.1, from coordinate 8,103 downwards.
TGTGATGTGAAATCCGGTTCACTCCTGAAAAAATTCGGAGTTGACCCGGTGCGCCCGGATATTGACCGCAGTTTGGATAAGGAGACCCGGGAGATATTTTTCTCCCAGACCTTCTGTGTGGTCGAAGGCACGTCACCTTTGAAAATCGAGTACATATCTGATCATACCTTGAATTTCGACCGGTACGGTTTCTGCAAACTGGCAGATAACTTCTACTGGTCACCGGTTCGTCCGCAAGCTGAAAATGCCGCGGAGAATATCGCCGCACTGATCGCTTCTCTTACTTCGCAGCCGCTGGAAATCAAAGTGCCGGATTCGCTCAAATACCGTATCTATACCGGGAAAGACGGCAATTTCGTGGTGCATTTCATGCCCACCGGAGTTACCGCAAATTATCATCCGACGGTAAAGTTGCACAAAACCGTCACTCCGGTGGTGGAAAGCCTCAACTATGAACCCCTTTGCGGAAAAGTTGAGATTTCAGGCGGGGTAAAAGGGGCGGTTCTCTACTCCGCCGATCTTGAGGAGCTGAAAGAGTGTGATACCGCCAACGGTACTGCCGCTGTCGAACTGGATGGACTCAAAAGATTTTTTTCGGTCAGAGTTGAAAAGTAAGGAGTTGGAAAACTTGAAAAAATGCTGTTATGGTAGTATATTAGACCAGCAGTAACATATTTGACCATTGGTATTTTTGGAAAATGACCTCAGAAAGAAGAGAGTTTGTAAATGAAAAAATTACTTTTTGTCCCGCTGTTAATCTTCTCCGCGGCTGTTTTGTGCGGAGCTGAAAGCAAATTCAACTACTTGAAAACAGCTTTCAGAGTTTACCCCAAAGACCCTGCTATTACCCTGCAGAACAAGGTCAACGGTTCAAACCGGGTGATGACTTTCACCGTTGGTACTCCGAAAGCCATGAGTTCGCTCTATGCTTACGCTCCGGTGGAAGCGGGAAAAAAGTACATGATCAGCTTCCTCTACAAACTTTCTGACCTGCAGAAGGCACAAGGCAAGCGCTCATTCGCCTGTATCCGGATCAATTTCCAGAATAAAAAAGGGTTGGAGGTAAAGAGCGCTCCCGCAGTCAAATTTGATCTGGATCTGAAAAATACCGATGGCAAATATGTCAAAACCGGAACTGTTTTCACCGTGCCTGCCAATGTTGAGCAAATTCAGGCGGTGCTTTTTTACCTGAGCAATATTTCCGGTAAATTTGAGATCACCAATGTCAATATCGCGCAGGTTTCCGACCAGCTGCCGATGGAGCTTAAAAGTGCCTATAAAACCAATGCTTACTGGAGCAACTGGCCCCGGAACAGCGCCATTACGCTTGTGCGTTCAGCCGACCGCCGCGGAGCGACTTTCACAGCCGGACAACCCGGAGATAATGCGGCGTGCTACACCTATCTTTCCCTGCAGAAAAATGTCACTTATGCGATCAGTTTCAAATTGACCAGTGAAAATATCATCCAGACTCCCGGCGGTACGGCGGCACTTTCGCTGGATTTCCAGACCAAAGCCGGTAAACCCAGCGGTGATGCCGCCATGCAGTGGAAACTTGATTTGCCTGCCAAAGGTCAGACCAGAGAGTATAACTTTGAATTTACCACCCCTGCCAACTCCGAAAGCGCCCGGATGCATCTTTTGCGCCTCAAAGGTATGGGCGGCAAATTCATCATCAAAGATCTTTATGTGGAACCGGTGGCTGATTCCGTCGTGGTTGCCAGAAGTTCCTCTCCCATCACCCTTGACGGCAGACTTACCGAACCGGTGTGGAGCGAGTCCGGCAAAATCACCCGCTTTTACCGCTTCGGAACGGATAAGATCCAGGAAGTTGAAAGCGAAATGTTTCTGGCTTACGATGACGAAAATCTCTATCTGGGAGTGCGCTGTTTTGAACCCGAAGCCGACAAAATCGTTGCCAAAGAGACCAAACATGACAGCCCCGTATGGTGTGATGACTCGGTGGAGCTGTTTGTCTCTTCCCCCAACAACCGCGCCATGCAGTTGATTTTCAACACCATCGGCGGCAAGTACGATTGTGAACTTTTTCAGCGCGTTCCGGGTGATCCGTGGCGCGGCAGAGGTGAACGCAACTACTCATGGCAGACCAAAGCGGTTGTGGAAAAAGACCGATGGACTGCGGAATTGATACTTCCATTCAAGGAGTTCGGGATAACCCCGAAACCCGGTCAGAAGTGGCGGATAAATATCGTGCGCAGTCGGCGGGTCCCCAATGCCACCAGAGGCAGCGCCCAATGGAACATGCAGTCAGGCGACCTCAAAAATGTGGATAAATTCGGCACACTGGAATTCAATAATGAGTTCGGTGTGCTTAATCGTTACCGGGAAGAGATGCTGGATGACCCCTTGAAAGTTGAGCGCAAGGTCGAGTATTTTGCCGAAATCCCCCGCAAAGCCGACGGGAAATACAAGGTTTACGGTCTGGGTGCTTATCTCATCAACAGTTACAGTGCCAAATTCAAGAAAGAAAATGCCGCCACCTGGCATTTGCGCCAGAAAAAAATGCTTGAGGATATGAAAGATGCCGCCGATGCCACCCCCATCGGTTATCCCTGGCTCAGTTACATGGGAACAAAAGAGGAACTTCTTGAACTGCTCAAGAAAAATAACTGGAAATTTGCCTGCAATCTGCACAACAGCGGTCAGGATCGTCAGGCGATCAAAGAGGGTGCGGTACTCAAAGTCCGCGCCAATCTGGTCAACGCCGCCGATCCGTTGCTCCACAAGATCACGATGGATTGGGGACATGAACACTTCAAAAAAGATGCGTGGATCATTCCCCATCTCTCCTGGGTGGTCAGCACCGACGAACCGACCAACACTATTTATGAATCCCACAGTGTGACGAAAAATGTGGAAAAGGTTGCCGAACTCAATAAGATCAGCGAAGAGATCAAAAAGAATCACGGCTTCGGCAAGTACGGATTATTTGACAACTTTGCCCCCAATGACGATGCCGATGCCCCCTTCCGCCGCATTGCTTTCCTGAAGTATTGGAACGAAAAGGTGATCGGTTTCAAGCGCAATGAACGCGATCTGGTGAAGCATTACGCTCCGGAGGTCCCATTTATGGCGGTCAACGCCTTCAATACCGTTTCAACTTTTCGCGGCATTGAGGTTTTTCCCGATTTTGCGGAAGTTTCTGACATCGGCTGTGTCGATCCCTATCCCACCAGTACCCTTGCCCAGTGCGGCAGAGAACGCGCCCTCTACCACACCGGGTTCAGCGCCAAAACCCTCAACGATATGAATCGTGACCGTACTACGGCGGTCTATGTTCAGGCATTCAACTATTGCGGCAGAGCGCCGGTTGCCGAAAACCTGCGGGAGTGGGCAAGTCAGGCGTTGAAAAACGGTGCTGACATTTTGCGCTGGTACACGGATGCCAATTTGGAAACTGCGCCGGGATGTTATGAAGAGATGATCCGGATTTCCCGCATTGTCCGCAAAATGAAACCGCTGGCTCTGCCGGAAAAATCTCCTGTCGGCATCCTTTACAGCTACATCGCCCACTGGGGTAAATTCGATATCGAACAGAATGCGGAGTATGCCCTTTATGTGATCATGGGCGAAAAACTCAAGGGCAACTTCAAATTTATTTCCGATTACGAAGTTGCCGATGGCCGCACCAATGCTGCAGATTACAAACTTCTTATCGCCCCCAATCTGAAATATCTTACCCGCACCGTTGCCGATAAACTGGTGAAATATGTGGAAAACGGCGGCAGACTCATCATTCTGGATGCTGAAGCCTTCGCCTTTGCCAATGACGGCACTCCCCTTGCCGCAGAGCGTAAAAAGCTCATCGGCGCGGAAATCGGCAAGCGCCGGGGAGATAAAAGTGTCATTTTCAACGGCAAAGAGTGCGCCGTTGAAGCTGCTTACAGTGTGAAAGCTCCGGCAGATGCCGAAATCATTGCCCGTTATGCCGATAACACCGTCGCGGCATTTGAGCGCAAAGTCGGCAAAGGCAGTGTGGTTTACTTCGCCTCTGAACCTTTCCGCAGCGCGCGCCAGATCAACAACTCCGGCGAATGGGGCAGATTCCTTGCCCGGGAGATGCAGAATGCGGGAGAAAAACTTGATCACAAGTTCTGGGATTTCATGATTCCCAAAAAATAAGATGTCACAAGCCATTGCAAATAACCATCAACAGAAGGAAACAAAATGAATAATCAGAATCTCCGGCATGCCGGAGTGAAGCCCGTGGGCTTCACTCTTATCGAACTTCTTGTAGTTATCGCCATTATCGCCATTTTGGCGGCGATCCTCCTTCCCGCTCTAAACAGCGCCCGTGAACGCGGCAGAAGTGCCTACTGCACCAGCAACCTGAAAACTCTGGGAACTGCATTCTGGATGTATCATGATGATAATGATGCGGCGGTGATTTTCGACATGCCATTCCCCAAGGATCACCCGACCGGCAGCCACCGTTACTGGTGTGAAAGCATTGCCCACTATATTGCCCAGTTGAGTGAGAAGGAAAATGACCTTTATGACAAAATGATCCAGGGCGGCGGCACTCCTTTCACCTGTCCGACAACTTATGGGATGGACAGCACCGTCGACTTCAACCGCTGGCCCACTTACAAATACCGTACCGGTGCCATCGACAAAAATCACCATGTTGATGCCGACCGCACCACCCCGATGAAAAACACCTCCAGCACCTTGCTTTTTTGCGACGGCGACGATGATGCCAAAATAGGAACCTCGGAAGATTCCCGGGGAACCCGCCATTACGGGGATAAAAACCTTGGGCAGGGGGCAGTTCATAACGGGAATGTGAATATCACCTGCTATGACGGTCATGTGGAAAGTGCCCAGGCAGTGGAATACACCGTAAAATCTATTCTCCGGCGCGGTGTTCCGGGCAGCAAATCCCAGTTTGCCAAGTATTGGTATTGATCTTACGCCGATTTCTTAAATGTGCCTGCAAGGGAGAAATTCAAGGTTTTTCCCTTGCAGATCTTTTATCTGGCGATATGCTTATCGTAAAAAGAATCCGGATTTTTCCGGAAATTTCCCGGTGTCGTCCCTGTCATATCGTGGAACTTTTTAGAAAAATAGTTCCCGTCATTGAATCCGCAGATAAAGGCGATTTCAGAAATATTCAACTGACTGTCAAGCAGCAAATTGGTGGCTTTGTTCAACCGCAGCTGCATTACATATTCCCCCGGAGTGCAGCCGGCAGACTGGGCAAAGAAGCGGTATAAGTTGCGTACCGAACAGCGGGCGTGAACAGCAATATCCCGGATACTGATCTTACGGGTATAGTGTTCATGGATATATTTTATCGCCCGGGGGAAAACATCGTTCCCGGCAGAGGGGGAATCCACGGCATGACTGTAACGGCAGAGCATGAGCAGCAGCTGCATGAAACAGTTCATGGTGGCAAAAACATGCCCGATATAGGGCGATTCTGATTCAGTGATCATATCATCCAGAATTTTCCGGATATTCTGCAATTTATCCGCCTCAAGATGGATTATCGGTTCTGCCTGAGAGAGTTCTTTGCCCGGTGACAGGGATTCCGGAAAGATTTTTTTGAAGAGCAAATAGCGGTGAATATCCAATCGGGGCATGATAATCCTGCTGGCATCATACAGCACATTGAATAACTCCAGAGATTTCATATCGTGATCGTAAGCGTGAACCGAACCGGGATGGATAAGCAGCACGTCACCGGCAGAGACCGGATATTTACGGTCGTTGCAAATATGGAGAGCTTCCCCATCCAGAATGAAGACCAGTTCTGAAAAAACATGTTCATGCCACTGTTTCACCGGATGTCTGCCGCCGGAAAAGTGGTTGACGGCAACCGGAAAAAGGTGAAAGTCGTTCATATATGTAAAACATGGTATCATAAGCGGCTCCTGCGTTGCTGACATTACCGGATGAAACGTTTTCCGGACTCCTGAGAATCACCTCTTGCATTAAAGATAGTGCAACCCCCGGGGATTTTCAATATTCATCGGCTCATTTTGGCAAGATAATTAAGAGATTTGTCATAAAATTAGAGGATGAAAAAAATTTTTGTGGTATATTTATGTAAAGAGGTAATTTCAAAAGTACTCAAAAATTCTTGAAACTCATCGTTGCGATCTTAAAGCGGAGTGTTTTCGGCTGGTTACTTATTCAGTAGCCGCCCTTGTCACGGCGTAGAGTTGCAAAGCAACCGAAGCCGGATCAAACACCTGCTTTGATCTCATCAACGCTGATTTTTCAATCTCTTTTTGAATTACTTTTGAAATTACCTCCATAGCGAGGCAATTTGAAATTACCTCTTGTCAGTGAAATAAAGTTCAGTATCAACAGAGTTCAGGAGAGAATATGGCGAAGTGGATGCGTCCTGCCGCTGCAAAGAGCGCAGAGGCGGTAATTTTACGCAACCGTTTTACCTGCGGGGAAAAGTGCGTTTTTAAATTCCGGTACAGTGCGGATCGTTTCTGTTCCGTATTCATTGACGGGGAGCTGATTGCCCACGGCCCGGAACTGGGGATGCCGGAAAGATGGTATTATCAGGATGTGGAAATGGCCGCCGCTCCCGGAACTCACCATATCGAAGTGCGATTGTGTGTTTTTCAGCAATCCCTCGCTCCTTTCCGCAGTCTCAGCAAAGCTCCGGGATTTTACTTTGAAAACCTTTCCGGCATTCAAACCGGTCAGTGGCAGTATGCCGCCATTGATGGCAAATTCATACGCTCCCAATGGGATTGGGGCGGGGTGCCGAAAATTTCCTCCGCTCTGCCGGAAATTCCACCGGATGCACTTTGGCAGAGTGTGGAGTATTTTGATGATGAGCGCCCCCTTTTCGCGCCTGACCTGCCGAATTGTCTGCAGGGGGAAATAACCGCTTTTTCCCGGCAGGATGAACCGGGCAAAACGACCGTGGTCTTTGATGGTTACGAGTGCTTTATCGGCATTTACCGCTTCAAAGGCAGGGGAAAAGTAAAGATATATCACGCTGAAACTCCTTATGTGGATGACGTCTGCTATATGCACTATCTGAAGGGCAACAAGGGTGAACGGGATGGAAAGGTCTTTCTCTGCGACCCGAATTGTTTTGAGATCGACGGCGGGGTGCAATGGAGCGATTACACCTGGATAAGCGGACGATATGTGATAATCGAATATGAAAAAGGTGTGGAACTGCTCTCTTTGAAATTTCGCAAATGGGGTTGTCCGATAAAGGAGCCGGACTATGCCGGGGCATCGGGAGAGTATCTGGAGCTGTTGAAAAAATCCTACCGGACTTTGTGCAGCTGTTCTCACGACATCTATCTGGATTGTCCATATTTTGACCAGATGATGTACTCCGGTGACAGTCTGACCGAAATGCTGGCAACTTTGGCGATCGATCCGGAAGTCCGTCTGCCGGAAAAGATGCTGAGATTTTTTGCCGCAGTTCAGAACTCTGACGGTTCTATCGTTGCCCGTTATCCGTGCTTCAGCCCGGAATTGAATGGCGGAATACCCTCTTATACCGCCTATTTCCTTCTCGCTTACGCATATTTTGTCCGGTATCGCAGCAATTCTCCTCTGGTCGGGGAGGTTTACCCCTGTGCGGCAAAGGCGGCAGAGTATATCATTTCCGGCATAACGGCGGAAAATTTGTGGGAACCCGGCAGATGGATGCTGCTGGATTGGGTGAGCTGCTGGAGCAACGGAGTACCCACCGGGGGAGAAAGATGCAGTTCAGAGATGAATCTGCTGGCGGCACTGGCGCTGAAAAAGCTGGCGGAAACCGCAAGATATGTGAAAGATATTCAAAATGCCGTGCGCTGGGAAAAATATTCTGAAGCGTTGACCGGAAGTGCCTGCGAACACTTTTTCTGCGAAAAACGCGGGATGTTTGCCAACGACCTTGAACAGCTCTATTTTGCTGAACACAGTCAGGTTCTGGCGCTGCTTTTGAACCGGGATGAGCGGATAATCCACGCTTTGCGCTGTGAAGATCTGCCGCCGTGCGGAGCATTTTTCAGCTTTTTCTATCTGGAAGCGTGCTATGAGCAGGATCTGCCGGATCTTTTCCGGCGCAAAATAGTCCAGTGGCAGGAAAAAGCCTCCCACGGATTGAAA
>JAZUPS010000186.1:0-2216 GCA_045605305.1 Victivallaceae bacterium | reverse complement strand
GGTTGGAGCGTATGACTGCTCAGAGTGCGTAACAAAAACGGGGAGGAGGGATTCACCTCCTCCCTTTATCTCAGGAGATTAAATCGTCATGGATAATTTAATTCAAAATGAGATTGTTTTAAGAGAAAGAGATTAACTCGGCAAAAGGGGACAGGGAACCCTGCTCCATTTTGCTGTGCATAGTGTGCACGGTAAAAATCAGAAAAACAGTGCACGCTGTGCACGCAGACTGTTGACAAAGTCCCGGAATCATATATTATGGTTCTGGGATTTTTTCTAAACCGGTGTTATATTATATCATTATGCTAAAGATAACACCAAAACAGCCAGAGTTTGAATTCGTCTGCCTTGAGCAGTTAATTCCGCAAGATCACCTTTTGCGGAAAATCGATGCTGTACTCGATTTTGAATTCATTCGAGATGAGGTGAAGCATCTTTATTGCGAAAACAACGGACGCCCCGGCATAGATCCCGTGATTTTGTTCAAAATTCTTTTTATCGGCTATCTTTATGGGGTTCGCAGTGAACGCCAGTTGATCCGTGAGATTGAAGTGAACTTGGCATACCGGTGGTTCCTCGGCTACAACATACAAGATACAATTCCACACCATTCAACCATCAGCCAGAATCGCCGCCGTCGTTTTCAAGATAGTGATGTTTACAGGAAAATTTTTGATCGCATCGTATTGCGAGCATTGGAATTGAATTTGGCAGATGGGAAACATCTGTACACAGATTCAACCCATCTGAAAGCTAATGCAAACAAGAAAAAATTTGATTTGCAAGAGGTAGAAAAATCCACCAAAAGTTATCTTGATGAACTTGATGCCGATATAAATACAGACAGAATAGAACACGGCAAAAAAGAACTTAAAAAAAAAGCACATTTGCCGGAAATTAAGGAAACGAAAATAAGTAAGGTTGATCCAGAAAGCGGTTATATGGTACGGGATGGTAAACCGGAAGGGTTCTTTTATCTTGATCACCGCACCGTGGATGGCAAATTTAATATCATTACCGATACTTATGTAACGCCGGGAAATGTTCACGACAGTATTCCATATTTAGATCGGCTTGATTATCAACGACAGCACTTTAACTTTGATGTACAAAGTGTTGGACTTGATGCAGGATATTTTACCGCTCCAATCTGTAAAGGACTGGTTGAACGGAAAATTTTCGGAGTTATTGCTTATCATCGCCCCAATCATATAGAGGGATATTTTCCCAAACGGAAATATGTATACGATGCAGAAAATGATTATTACACCTGTCCAGCCGGACAGAAACTTTTTTATCGCAATACAACACGAGAAGGTTATCAGGAATATGTTTCAAATCCGGAAATCTGTAAAAATTGTGAATTCCGGAATCAATGTACCAAAAGCAGAAATTGTACAAAAGTTGTAACCCGGCATATCTGGGAGAAACACAAAGAACAAATCACCCAAAACCGATATTCGGAACAAGGGAAAAAAATATACGCCCGACGAAAAGAAACAGTTGAGCGAAGTTTTGCCGATGCAAAACAGCTGCACGGACACCGATACGCAAGATTCAGAGGAATAAAAAGAGTCACCGAACAATGTCTCTTAGCGGCAGCGTGCCAAAATCTCAAGAAAATAGCTCTCGCAGTGGTATAAAACTGCTTTTTTCTCGCTTATTAAGCCTATTTTTGAATTTAATGGCAACTTTTTCTAAATTTTCCAGAGAATCACAGATAAAATCTGCTTTTCGCAAAAAGACAAACCCGCGTATTTTGATCCGTCTCAAAAAAATACACGGGTTTATCAACAGTCTGACCTGACATATTGCGTGTCAGGTGTTTTTTTATGCCGGAAAAATCACAGTTTGCAGTAACTCCGGGGTTCCATGGTCACGGGTTTTCCGTCGCAGGTGAATTCCACCTTTTGCCGGGACCAGTTTGCCAGCAGTACCGCTTCCGACCCGTCCGGCGCGCGCCAGCGGGAACCGAAAATCACCGGGCGGCGGTGCCGGGGAGTTTTCATGGCATCTTCGTGGGTGTAGATAAAGCGCGCCATAAAGTCCACATCGATTTCCGGACACCGGATCTCCGGAGCCCGGAGCATTTCCCCGTCAAAAAGATATTGCAGATTTTCCTGCCGGAACCGGATGGTTTCCCGGATAAATTTGTAAATATCTGCAAACCGCTCTTCCTCGCAGTGTTTCAGCTGGAAATTGGCAAGGGTGGGAAT
>JAZUPS010000185.1:0-6919 GCA_045605305.1 Victivallaceae bacterium | reverse complement strand
CATCATTGCCGATGAGTTGTGCCGGGATCTGGGAAATGCTTTGAGTGTGGTGTTGATGCTTTTGAATCCGGAAATGATCGTGATTTCCGGCGAATTTGCCAGTCTGGGCAGTTTTCTTACCGATTCTCTGCGGCGCGAATTGGAACTGCGCTGTTTCCCCGAAGCGGTAAAAGAGTTGAAAATAGAGATTTCCACCCTTTCACCTTCAGATACCGCCAGAGGTGCGGCGATGATGATGCGTGACCGGGTGCTGCTGGGAGAGTACCGGGATTTATGAAAATCGTTGCTGATGACAAAATACCCTTTCTGAAGGGAGTTTTTGAACCTTTTGCCCAAGTGGTATACCTGCCGGGCAAGAAGATAACTGCGGCAGATGTCGCCGATGCCGATGCCTTGATCGTGCGGACAAGGACGCGCTGTACCGCCGGGCTGCTTGCCGGGTCAAAGGTGCGCTCTGTGGCAACCGCCACTATCGGTTTTGACCATATAAATGCCGGGGAGCTTGCCCGGTGCAATATCCGTTGGAGCAATGCCCCCGGATGCAATGCCGACAGTGTGAAAAATTACATATCCAGTGCCTTGACCGTCAGCGGCATGGGAGTTCCCGGCAAGACCATCGGTATTGTCGGTGTCGGTCACGTCGGCAGCCGGGTGGCAACGGCGGCGGCGGCTCTGGGAATGAATGTTTTGCTCAATGACCCGCCCCGTGCCGATAAAGAGGGAGAAACGGGATTTACCGGATTGGATGAATTGCTGGCACTTTCTGACGTGGTGACTTTGCATGTGCCTCTGGAACGGGGAGGCAAATACCCCACGCTGAATATGGCTGATGAGAAGTTTTTTGCGAAAATGCGTCAGGGGGCATGGTTTTTCAACAGCTGCCGGGGTGAAGCGGTGGATCAAAAGGCGTTTCTGGCGGCAAAAAAGTCGGGCAAACTCGGCGGAGCATTGATGGATGTGTGGCCCGGTGAACCGGATTTGAGTGCGGAGTTGATCGGTGCGGTGGAGCTTGGAACTCCTCATATCGCCGGATATTCTGCCGACGGCAAAGCCAATGGTACTGCGGCGGCGGTGCAGTTTACCGCCCGGCAGTTGGAGATCGAAGAGCTGCTGAACTGGCGCCCGGACTCTCTGCCGGAACCGGTTTACGCTCCGGTAATAGATTTGAAGGGTGTGAATGACCCGGCAGAGGCGCTGAAAAGAGCCATTCTTCACGCCTATGATATACGGCGTGATGTGGATGCGTTGCGGAAAAATCCGGCATCTTTTGAGGAACTGCGGGGAAGTTACTGGGTGCGCCGGGAGTTTTCCGCCTACAAGGTGGTCAATGCTCCGGAAGCGGCGTTGGAAAGTTTGGAAAAATTAGGATTTTCGGGGGAATGAATAAATGACTTATGCAGAAACTTTGAGTGAAAAAGAGCGCAAGCGGGGCAGGATTTTGGCATATTTTGCCTGTTTAGCCGGTTGTGTTTCCGAGGTGATGCTTGACAGCAGTGCTATTATCATAATCTTTTTTTCCATGATAAATGCCGGGGATATGCTCACCATGTTCAGTACCAGTGTCACCGGTATCCTCGGAGCGCTTCTTTATATTCCTTCCAGTGCGATAAACAACCGTTTCGGCAGAAAAAAGGTGGTGCATTACAGCTGTATTATCGGGTGTTCCGGTTTTCTTATGATGGCGGCGGCGCCCTTTTTCGGAGCGGCGGGAAAATATATCGCTCTGCTGGGCTGTGCAGTCTACTGTTTTCAGCGCTGTACTTACGGGGCGGCGTGGTATCCGCTTCTGGATGTCTTTCTCCGTCCGCAGGATAGAGCGCGTTTCTTCGGTACCATGAGATTTTTCTACACCTGTTTTACCGGTACAATGTTCTTTGTGGTCGGTTTGATCATCCAGCGTTATCTTTCCATCTGGTTTCTGCAGGCGGTGATCGCGGCGGCGGGATTGTGTATGCTGGTCAGGGATTACTGCATATCCCGTTTCCCGGAGAATCAGAATGCTCAGCCGGAAACTCCCGATATCCGCAAAGGTCTGAGGATCGCAATGAAAAACGGTCCATTGACCGCTTATTCTGTCTATCTTGCTCTTTTTACCATGTCATATACATCGGTGCTTCCGCTTACATACATGTATCTGGATAGATTCGTGCAGATGAATAAAGGAACGGTTCAGATCATCTCATCAGTTGCCATAGCCGGCATGATCGTCGGTTACTTCTGTTACGGCCGCTTTCTTGATCGGTTCAAACTGAAATATCTGGAACTTTTCGCCCATTGCACCTTTCTGCTGGTGGCGTGTGTGCTTTTCTTTGTTGATAAATCGGTTCCGTTCTTCCCCGTTATCATCGGCGCAGCAGTATTCTGCAATCAGTTTGCCACAAGTGTTTTTACCTGCAACAACTCCGCAGAACTTCTGGCGCTTGCCCGTCCGGGAAACAAGACGATGGCGATGGCATTCGTTCAGACTTACAGCAGTATCGGCGGAGCGGTAGGGAGAACTGCCACCTCGCTTGTCCTCGGAACAGCAATGCTGGCGCCGGTATGGGATTTTTTCGGCAGAGAAATCAGCCGCTATCAGACATTTTTCCTTGTGAACGGGGTGATGCTGCTGGTGTTGTTCTTTCTGCTGCCGACACTGCCCTCCTTTGTTCCGGAACATGATGACTATTATGAGCCGAAAAAGTGATCAGCAGTTGAAAGTTGCCCTGTAACACATTATATTATTTTGCAGAGGCAAAGAAGAATTTTTAAGAAAAGAGTGATTATATCATGAAGAAAAAACCGAATGGCGGATTTGATAAGTTGACCCCCCGCGCCCGGCAGGTGCTGATGCTTGCCAAGCGGGAATCCATGCGTTTCAATCACGGTTATGTCGGCACGGAACACCTGCTGCTGGGGTTGCTGGCACTGGGTGACGGCGTAGCGGTAAATGTCCTGCAGGAGCGGGGAGTGAATCTGGATGCTTTGCGTCTGGAAGTGGAAAAGAGCTGCGGACAGGGCGACAGCACCATGCAGGCTGGGGAATTGTCATTGACCAGTGCGCTGGGAAAAGTGCTGGATCTGGCAGAGGCAGAGGCGAAGGCGATGAATTACAACTTCATCGGCACGGAACATCTGCTGCTGGGACTGCTTTGTGAAGGCAGCAGTCAGGCGGCGCGAATGTTGCGCAACTTCGGCTTGGATGCCGCCGAGATCCGTCAGGCGGTTCTCAAAGCCCTTGATCCCAACTATCTGCCGGATAACAACGGTGATGAAAGCGGCGAAGGCGGGGAATCCGCCGGAGCGGAGCGTAATTCTGCAGAACATCTTACCGCACTGGAGGCATTCGGCAGAAATCTTACCGCATTGGCGGAAGCCGGAAAACTTGACCCGGTGGTGGGGCGTGCCGATGAGATCGAGCGGGTCATTCAGGTGCTTTGCCGCCGCACGAAGAATAATCCGGTGCTTATCGGTGAAGCCGGTGTGGGCAAAACGGCGATCATCGAAGGTCTGGCGCAGGCGATCGCAGATAAAAAAGTTCCCGATCTCTTGGCGGAAAAGCTGGTTTACTCCATCGACTTGCCGCTGATGGTCGCCGGAACCAAGTACCGCGGACAATTTGAGGAGCGTATCAAAGCGGTGATCGATGAAGTCCGCAACTCCGGAAAAGTCATTCTTTTTATCGATGAACTGCATACCATCGTCGGTGCCGGCGGTGCCGAAGGGGCGATGGATGCGGCCAACATTATCAAACCGGCGCTTTCCCGCGGAGAATTGCAGTGCGTGGGGGCAACGACACTGGATGAGTACCGCAAGGGGATTGAAAAAGATGCCGCTTTGGAGCGCCGTTTTCAGCCGGTGATGGTCAATCCGCCTTCGGTGGAAGATTCGATCAGGATCCTGGAAGGATTGAAAGAGACCTATGAAAAATATCATCATGTCACCTATCTGCCGGGAGCATTGGAAAATGCAGTCAAACTTTCCGACCGTTACATCAGCGGGCGTTTTCTGCCGGATAAGGCGATCGACATCATGGATGAAGCCGGTTCCAGAGCGCGGATAGCCACGGTCATTCCCCCGCCGGATACGGAAAAGCTGGAAGCTCATCTGGCTGAGGTTTCGGAAAAGAAGGTGAAAGCAGTCGCCGATCAGGATTTTGAAACTGCCGCTTCCCTGCGTGATGAGGAGCGCCGTCTCAAACAGGAGCTGGATGATAAACTTGCCCGGTGGAAGGTGGCAAAAAAGGAGAGCTTTTCTCCGGTTTCTCCGGCGGATATAGCCGCGGTGGTGGCGAAACTCACCGGAGTGCCTGTCCAGCAGCTTGAAGAGGGTGAAAGTGCCAAACTTCTGCGCATGGAAAGCGTGTTGAAGCGCTCCGTTATCGGTCAGGATGGGGCAGTTTCAGCCATATCCAGAGCCTTGCGCCGTTCCCGGGCGGAGTTGAAAAATCCCCGCCGTCCCATCGGTTCATTTCTTTTCCTCGGCCCGACGGGAGTTGGAAAGACTTTGCTCGCCAAAGCACTGGCGGAGTTCATGTTCGGTGATCCGGATGCGTTGATCCAGATCGACATGTCAGAATACATGGAAAAGTTCAATGTTTCCCGTCTGGTCGGTTCTCCGCCGGGATATGTCGGTCACGGCGACGGAGGGGAGTTGACAGAAAAAGTCCGCCGCCGTCCCTATTCGGTGGTATTGTTCGATGAGGTGGAAAAGGCTCATCCGGATGTGGTAAATATGTTGCTGCAGATTTTGGAAGAGGGGCGCATTACCGATACCCTCGGCCGCAAAATCGACTTCCGCAATACGGTGGTGATCATGACCAGCAATGTGGGGGCGGCAGAGATCGCCGGAACCGGAACATTGGGTTTTGCCACTGACTTGAATACCGAATCTGTGAAAATGGAAGAGCGTCTGCTGGCGATAGCGAAAAAATATTTCAAGCCGGAGTTTATCAACCGTCTGGATGAATTGGTCATTTTCCGTCAGCTGGATAAGGCGGCGCTGATAAAGATCATCGATCTTGAACTGGATAAACTGCGGGATAAACTTGCGGAAAGAGGTTTGACATTGACCGTTTCCGATGAGGTGAAAGATTTCCTTCTGGCACGGGATTTTGAACCGGAGTACGGAGCAAGACCCTTGCGCCGGGCGGTGGAGCATTGGATCGAAGATCCGCTGGCAGAAGAGATTTTGAAGGGCGTTTTCGCCGATGCTTCCGGGGCGGTGGTGGAGCTGGATAAGCAGAAGATCCTCATACTTCCGGAAAATAAGGATAAATAGACCATGCGTTGTCCGGCATGTAAAGAGGAGAGTTTCCCGAAAAGAAAAGTTCAGACCGATGGCTGGAAGGTCGTCGGAGAGGTGGAAGTTTGCGCGCTTTGCGGAGCGGAGTGGAAAAAATCTGTTCCTGCGGAAAAGGGGAAAGAAAACAGCTCCGCTTCCCCATCCCGCAGCCGTCTGGCGGCTCTGTTGGGAGAGGATTTACCGGAAAAAACAGTTCTGGCAGGCGTGGATGACCGTAAGTTCTGCCGGAACTGCCGTTATTTTATCGTGCATCCATTTAAAATGGTTTGTGCTTTAAGCGATGAAGAGACCGATCCCATGGGAGAGTGTGAGAAATTCACCCCGAAAGATTGACCGGGAAAAAGCGTTGTTGACACGGAAGATTCAGATGCCGAGCTGGCGTTTGACTTCCGTATTTTTCTTGTAAAGGTAGTAGTAATAGACCAGACGCATACCTTTTTCCCGGTCGGCACTCAGGGGGATGATGGGACCGAATTTGCTCAATTCAGCGGCATTGGGCTGACGTTTTGCGGGATCGGGGGCGCCGAATTCATGTTTGCTTTTGGTGTAAAGACCGTGTTCCCGTCTTTCCCGGTGGACGAGGCAGAGGATGTCACCGCCGTAGTCGCGGGATTTTTCCAGAATTTTTTCCTCCACATCCAGCGGATGTTTGGTTCTGCCGGTGGTGGCGGTGAATTTGCCGATCAATACATAATCATCCTGATTTACTTTTGCCTGAAACTCCGCCATTGTCGGGTAGTGGATAACTTTGTCTGTGGGAGTGAATTTTCTGCCGGTGTATTCGACCTGAATACATCCGGCGCAGAGGGCAAGCAGAGTCAGTAACAGGAAATTTTTCATTTTCATACCTTAAAATAAGTTGCAAAACGATCGTCACCGGATAATATAACACACAAAGAGCGTGTATGCCAATTTTTTTTGCAGATTCCATCAAAAATTGCCGTTTCATTCCGGAATATGCCGGAAAAAACGATGAAAATTTCCGCAAAAGAGCCGTATTTGCGATATGTGATATTTTTTATCCGGGAAAAGTTGTAAAAACGGTTGTAAAAAAGGAACGCAGGAACTATATTATAAAAATAACAGTGTATACTGGCAACAGATATTTTTATCATACAAAAAGAAAGGAAGTCATCCAATGGCTGGAAAATTGAGTGAGTCGATCATTCTCGAAATCAAAGAGAGCGGAGTCTGTACCAAAGAATTTGCGGTGAAAATCGATGCCGCCGCCGCTCAGAAAGAGCAGAATAAAGTTGTCTCTTACATCGCCGGTGTTGCAAGTCTGCCCGGTTTCCGTCCCGGCAAGGCCCCCATGGGCATGGTGAGCAAAAAGTATGCCGCCGAGATCAATGAAGAGCTGCGCAACCGTTTCGTCGGTGCCGCGATCGAAAAGATCGAAAGCGATAAGTCTTTGGATCTGCTCTCTTTGCGTTTTAAAGAGTTCGGCGAGATCAAAGCCGGTGAAGAGTTCTCCTTCTCCATGGAAGGTGTCGTCGCTCCGGAAATCGATCCCGGCGATTACAAAAATCTGAAAGTCGATGTGCCGCTGGATGCCGTCGAAGATAAAGCTATCGAAGAGCGTCTGGATATGTACCGCGCCATGTACGGCACTTACGCCGATGCCGAAGGCGCCGCT
>JAZUPS010000184.1:0-4020 GCA_045605305.1 Victivallaceae bacterium | reverse complement strand
CTCTTTGCCGCTTCCGGCAACTCTGCGGGGGTCATGCCGCCTTTGGATTCTTCACCGGAAACATTCACTTCCAGCAAAATTTGCAAAGCGCGCTTCTCTTCACCGGCAATGCGCTCAAATTTTTCCAACTGGGAAAGGGATTCCACAGAGTGAACGACATCTGCCAGCCGGACGATCTTCCGTATCTTATTGGATTGAACCGGCCCGATAAAGTGCCAGATTATATCATCAGGCATAGCGGCTTTTTTCATTGCCAGTTCCGGTTCGCGGTTTTCGGCGAACTCCCGGATACCGTGATCGTACAGCTCCATCAGCACCGGAATGGGAATGGTCTTGCTGACCACCAGCAGTTTCACCTCATCTTCCTGACGGCGGCAAGCGGCACACGCTTTGGATAAATCCCCTTTTACCGCCAAATAATTATCGATCACCCGGCTCATTTGTCCCCTGACTCCTGACTGTTGAGAAATTTTTTCCGGTGTTCCGGGGGCAAAGCAGTGATTTTCGTTCCCGGCGGCAGACTTTCAGTGAGCCAGACGTTGCCGCCGATGACCGAATTATCACCGATATGAATATCGCCAAGCACGGATGCTCCGGAGTAGATCGTGACGTTGCAGCCGACCGTGGGATGACGTTTGGCACCTTTGATCAACATGCCGCAGGCATTTTTCGGGAAGTTGGCAGCCCCGAGGGTAACGCCCTGATAGATGCGGACATTGTCACCGATAACAGCCGTTTCTCCCACCACCACACCGGTGCCGTGGTCGATAAAGACCCCCTTGCCGATGGTCGCGCCGGGGTGAATGTCGATACCCGTTGCCGAATGGGCATACTCGGTCATCATCCGGGGAAGCAGGGGGACATTGAGCATATAGAGTTCATGGGCAAGGCGCTGGATGGCGATTGCCCGGATACCGGGATAACTCAAAATGATCTCATCGAAGTTTTTCGCCGCCGGGTCTCCGTTGTATGCCGCTTCCACATCCAGCTTCATCACCTCCCGGATGGCGGGAAGTTTGCGGAGCAGTTCCATTGCCAGAGCATCGCTCTTTTCAGCACAGCCGCTTTCACAAAAGTCACAATCTCCACCGGAAATACGGCAGATGGAACGGGCTATCTGATCAGATAACTCCCGCATACAATCCCCCAGAAGCACCGCTGAAGAGGGATAAGTACCGGCACGTTCAAAGCCGGGAAAGATCAACTCCAGAAGTTTTTCCGTAATGGCGATAACTTCACTGCGCCGGGGCAGACTGTCGCCGCAGGCATCATTTACGCCGAAACCATCGGCATAACTTTTCAGCAAATCCTGATTTACCGCATCCAATATAACTTTCTTTTCCTGACGGTTCATTTTTCACAACCTACTCAATATTCTGTATCTGTTCGCGGATCTTTTCCATTTCCGCCTTGAATGCCACAACCACGGGAGAAGCTCCGCCGACGGCGGCTTTATTGCCAAGAGTGGTGATCTCCCGGAAAATTTCCTGTGCCAGAAAATCCATGTTTCTGCCGGAAGGTTCTGCCGCCGTCAAAAATGCCCGGAACTGGGCAAAATGGCTGGATAAACGGGTCAGTTCCTCGGTCACATCTCCCCGGTCAACGTAAAACAGCACCTCTTTCATCAGCGCCGGATCATCGGCACTTACCGGCAAATTGCTGTTCTGCAGCCGGGTCATGATCCGCTCTTTGGCAGCAGCCGGATAATCCGCGGTCATCCCGGCAAGTTCCCCATGCCACGCTTCAAGTTTGCCGATCCTTTCCAGCAGATCCGCCGCCAGAGCAGCGCCTTCGGTCTGACGCATCCGGTTGAAATCCGCCAATGCGTCATTCAGTGCCGCCTCAAAGACCGGCTGAAACTCGGTAACTTCAGCACACTCTCTCTGCATCATCAGCACCCCGGGAATGGTCATCAAAGTTTCCACTGCCACATCCGGAAGCTGATTTGCCCGCACTCTGGCGGCACGGCTCTCCCGGATAAGTTTATCCAGCAAAGCGGTATTCACTTCCGCACCGCACTCCCCGGCAGATGCGGCGCAAATGGTACAGCGCACCTGAACTGAACCGCGGGAAATCGCCTGGGAAACCAGTTTGCGCCCGGTGACCTCCAATGCGCTCAATTCTGCGGGAAGTGAAAAGCGCACTTCCAACTGTTTCCGGTTCACCGAAGAAACCGAGACGGTTATTTTGGTACCATCGGGAGAGATCGCCTCACCTCTGCCGAATCCGGTCATACTCTGTATCATCTTATTTGCCCTTTCCGGTAAGTTTCAATTCTTCTGCGGGCAATGGCTTCAATCCATCTTCCGGAGTCATGACCACTTTGACCGTATGGGCATTCAGCTCCCGGTCATCAAGCAGCTGAGCGAAGCTGAACTCCCAATCCGGCATTCCGGGAGAAGATAATCCGGCAAAAACCAGATTGCGGCCGTCAAGTTTCCACACCAGAGAGTACTGGATCTTTCCGGCTGCCTGTTTGCGTATCTCCGCCAGTTCTTCGCCGCTGATCTTTCCGTAAGAGTCGAAGTTCAAATCAAAATTTGTCCGCATCAGATAGGGGAAAGCGAAGCGGATCGTATTCAGCTCCCGCGCCCGGAGATCATCGGAAAAATTATTTTGAGCAAAAGTACGGCTTATGGCAATGGCATTGGCAAGCACCGGCACGTAACGGTCGTAATTTCTGATCAAAATCCGGTTGGGTTCCCAGCCATCCATCCGCGCCCCGGAGACACCGAAAACCATGTAGAGCTCTTTCCTGCCCGGAATCACCCAGGTGACACAGATCTGCTGCAATTCACTTACCAGCTTCTCCCGGCTGGTCTCCTCATCAAAGGCGCCCAGCACCGGAGAATGGAGCAGAAGCGGCGCATTGAAACGGACAAAGTAAATATCTTCGGAACTCAAGTCCCGGCAATTTTCCAACAAATACTTCCGCGCCCGGTCAACAGCCCGGTGCTGATAGTACAATTCAGAACGGCATCCGGCGGCAATCAGCGCCAGCACAAACATGAAAATCAATCTTTTTACCATAAAATTTCCCTTCTCAGGATTACAAAAACAATAATGTCACTCATTAAAGATAACATTTAGTTGCCAAAAGTCAATCTCTGCAGTTGATTTTTGAAAAAAAAACGTTATTTTATAGTAAAAAAGTGTAATGAAAGGAGTCATTCGGATGAAAAAAGCATTTTTCGGCGGCAGTTTCGACCCGCCCCATTATGGTCATCTCGGCGTTGCCCGTGCCGCCATTGACTCCGGCAAATGCGATCAGGTGGTCTGGTTCCCCGCTGCCGATCCCCCGCACAAAAGGAACCGCCGCCGTGCCGCCTTCTCTGAACGCATGGAAATGGTGAAGTTGACCATCGCACAGGAAAAAGCCATGGCAGTTTCCGACTTTGAAGCCAAAGCGGATCTCCATCCCTCATACACCATCGACATTCTCCGGAAACTGGAAGAGATCACAGGGGAGCGTTACGCTTTGCTTATCGGAGCGGATAGTTTACTCTCTCTTCACACCTGGCACCGGGCAGAGGAGCTGGCGGAAACCACCGAATTTATCACCTACCCCCGGCATGGGGCAGAGGTCTCTCTGGAAAAGCTGCAGGAGTTCTGGGAGGAAAAAACCGCCCGGAAACTGCTGAAAAGCATGATCAGCGGCACTTTTTTTGAAATATCTTCGACGGAAATGAAAAATTCAATGGAAAAAAACCGTTTCCGGAGCAATATTATAAATGAGCATGGGCTGTTGCCCGGAGTAGTTGATTACATTCGTGAAAAAGGTCTTTACCTTCACGAAGATTTTATGGGAAAAAGTGATTTCAAGAGTAATTCTTTTTGAAAAATCAGCGTTGATGAGATTGAAGCGGTAGTTTGATCCGGCTTCGGTTGCTTTGCAACTCTACGCCGTGACAAGGGCGGCTGCTGAATAAGTAACCAGCCGAAAACGCTCCGCTTTAAGATCGCAACGATGAGTTTCAAGAATTTTTGAGTACTTTTGAAATTGCCTCATTATATCAGAAA
>JAZUPS010000183.1:0-11289 GCA_045605305.1 Victivallaceae bacterium | reverse complement strand
AGAGAACTTCGGTAACATTGCCGTCGGCATCTTTCACCACATCGGTACAGCGGATAAAGTATCCGTAGCGCAGCCGGACTTCTGCGCCCGGAGCGAGGCGGAAGTAACCTTTGGGCGGTTCAAGCATAAAGTCGGCACGGTCGATGTAGAGAGTTTTGGAAAAGTTGATCTTGCGGCATCCGGCATCGGGATCTTCCGGGTTGTTGACTGCATCGAGAGCTTCGACACCCTCAGCCGGGAAGTTGGTGATGGTTACTTTCAATGGATCAAGCACTGCCATATATCTTGAGGCTGAGGCGTTGAGTTCTTCGCGGATGCAGTGTTCCAGCACAGCGGCATCGGTGGTGCCGTCGAACTTGGTAACGCCGACGATCTTGCACATTTTGCGGATGGCGGCGGCAGGCACACCCCGGCGGCGCATACCGCAGATGGTGGGCATACGGGGATCATCCCAGTTATCCACATAATTTTCCTTGACCAGCTGCAGGAGTTTGCGTTTGCTCATCACGGTATAGGTGAGGTTGAGACGGGAGAACTCATACTGGTGAGGGGGATTGGGGAAGTCGAGATTTTCCAGAACCCAGTCGTAGAGGGGGCGGTGGATCTCAAATTCCAGAGTGCAGAGGGAGTGGGTAACGCCCTCAAAGGCATCTTCCAGCGGGTGAGCGAAGTCATACATCGGGTAGATGCAGTATTTGTCGCCGTGGCGGAAGTGGTGGATGCGGCGGATACGGTAGATCACCGGGTCACGCATATTGATATTGGGTGAAGCCATATCGATTTTTGCCCGCAGAACCATTGCGCCATCCTCAAATTCACCGGCTTTCATCCGGGCAAAGAGGTCGAGGTTCTCTTCGACGGAACGGCTGCGGCCGGGGGAATCTTTGCCGGGGGTCTGCAGATTGCCTTTGTACTCTTCCCACTCTTCATTGGTCAGGGTGCAGATGTAGGCTTTGCCCCGTTTGATCAATTCCACGGCGCAATCGTACATGCGGTCGAAGTAATCGCTGGCGTAAAGGACGGCGGCAGGCTCAAAACCGAGCCAGCGGACATCGTTGATGATGGATTGGACGTATTCGGTATTTTCTTTGGTGGGGTTGGTATCGTCCATGCGGAGATTGCATTTGCCGTTGAACTCCTGAGCTACGCCGAAGTCAAGACAGAGAGCTTTGGCGTGACCGATATGGATGTAGCCGTTGGGTTCAGGGGGGAACCGGGTGACGACCTGTCCGTTATTTTTTCCATTTTTGACATCATTGGCGACTATTTCGCGGATAAAATCCAACGGAGCGCTTTTTTCTGCAGTATCAGACATAACAGAATCCTTTCCAGATAGTATATTGGTAATATGATCGCTATAATATAATCCTCAGATGTCATATTTTCAATAGAAGTAAAGCGTGTCGGCGGGGATAAAGTTGCGGAATTTTTTTACTTGGGCTTGAATTATCAGAAAAGTGGTTTTATATTCTCAAAGTTGCCGTCAGTGGAACTTGAATAATAATGGAGAATAAAAATGGTTGAAAAAATGTTGAAAATGTTGTTGTGCGGAGCGGTTTGTGCCGTACCTTTGTGTTTCCTTGATGCCGGAGCGGCGGCGGAAGTGCCGGCGAAGATCCGGGAGTTTGAGAGTGTGGAAGTTGCCGGAAAAGATTTCCGCAGGATTTCCGGATTTGCCAAGTATGGGCTTGAGGCGGTGGATGATGCCGATGCCGCATCCGGCAGAGCTATGGCGCTGAGAAAACATCCGCAGGGCAAAGATCTTCACTCCGGAACTGCCTTCAATATGGGTATTTACTGCGATGTTAATAAAAAGACCCTTGCCAACTGGCAGCTTGCCAAAACCGCCATCCCGCAGGATGAAAAGTACCACTTTTACCGTATCGGAAAAGCGCAGGCAAGTAAAGCGCTTGTGATCTACGGACACAAAAGCTGGGCAATGCAGCAGAAATTCACCAACCTTGTCGATGAAAAAGACCCCCGGGGCAATCTGGTGGAGGTTTATGCGTCAGTGAAGTTCACCGGACCTGCTTATGTCAAGGGTTCCAAACTGGAAAACGGTATCTTTGTTGATCGCATCATCTTTACCCGTGTCGGCTTGCCCACCCGCAAAAGTGCCGATTCTCCCTTGATGGCGGAACTTCAGGGCAAAATGGTCAATCCTTTTTCTGCCAATGATTTTTACTCCTACCGCCGCTTTGCCAAAAACGGTTTGAAACTGGTGGATGATGCCGATGCCGCCGATGGCAAAGCGATCTGCCTCGGAGCAAATCCAGCGAAACCTGCTCTGCACAAAAGTCCCTACCGGATGGGAATTTTTTCCAACAAAACCAAAAAACAGCTGGCGTTCCGGGCGCTTGCTCCGGAAAGTATCGCTCAGGATGAGAAGTATCACCTGATCAATATCGGCAGGATCACTCTGACTGAAAACTGCTACTTCTGGGGACATAAAAGCTGGGTGATGCAGCAGGATCTTAATCCGGTATTCAAGGCGGATATTCCCGGAGACAAACCCTGTGACGTTTACGTTTCAGTGAAATTCACCGGCCCATCCTATGTTGCCGGGTCAAAGCTGGAAGATGCGGTTTATATTGACCGTATCCTCTTTGTTCAATAGAGGTAATTTAAATAGCAGATCATTGCTTCGGCAGAATTACTTTTGAAATCATCCCCCGAATTCCGGGGATTTTTTTTGCTCATAAAAAAATAACCCATCTGTTAAACTTGGAAAATAATTTTTACAGCTATTGTTTTTTATAACCATCGTGCCTATATTTAATTTAGCACCGGAAAAACATGGTTAAATGGGTGGGTTATTAATAAGGGGTATCGGTTTTGAAATTACCTGAAATGAACATGATTTACCGTATGAACAGGAAGGAGGAGAGAAGCGAAAAGTTACTACTTCAGTTATTATAAACAAAAAACAGTCACATCAACCCCAAAAAAGGAAAAAGGAAAAATGCAGCGGTTATCCTTTTGAAGAAATGGAACGTGTCCGCTGGGAAATTCTTTACAGTCAGAAACGTTACAGGGAAGCTCTGGATGCCGCATTGAAACTTGCAACCACCACCCAAATAAGTTTTTTCAAAGCTGAGGGATTCAGTCGTGCTGCCAAAATAATGTTTTACCACTTCAAAGATGTGAAAAAAGCCAAAGAGTATATTGACAAGTCTGTTGCGGCAAAAGATAACAGAGGTCTTGACAAAAATCTGCTCACAGCTGTAAACAACGCTTTGAAAGGGAAATAAAACTGAAAAAATATACGTTCAGGAGATAATAACAATGAGCAAAATTCACCACAAAGATTACAGCTGGTTCGCACAGAAACGATTCGGCATGTTTATCCATTGGGGCATATACTCAATGGCTGCCAGATTGGAAAGCGAATGGATAAAGTGTATTGAACATATCAGCGATGAAGTTTATAAAAAACGTTATGTTGATCATTTTGACCCGGATCTGTTCAATCCCCGCGAATGGGCAGCACTTGCCAAAAAAGCCGGGATGCGTTATGTCGTATTCACCGCGAAACATCATGACGGCTACTGTATGTACGACAGCAAATTCACTGATTTCAAATACCATGACCGGGATATTTTCAGAGAAGTTGCAGAAGCCTTCCGCGCTGAAGGAATGAATATCGGCGTCTATTATTTCCTTATCGACTGGACTCATCCTGATTTCCCGTATGATCAGGCTCCCCACCCGAAAGCAGGTCAGGAATTCAAAGGCAATATGCTCAATTACCGCAAATACCTCTTTGATCAGGTCAGGGAACTGCTGACCGATTACGGGAAAATAGATCTCATCTGGTTTGACGGTTCTTTCAATAATAAAGATTATAACAATGAACATATCTGGGATATGGACAATCTGGAAGCGATGATCCGCGAATTGCAGCCCGGTATCCTGATCAGCCGCCTGCCCGGACATGACGACTTTTCCACTCCGGAAACGACGATCCCGCAGAATGGGTTGTTTGATAAAGACGGCACTCCCCGGTATTGGGAAGGATGTCAAGTGCTGCACGGCGGCTGGGGATACACCCGCAGACTGCAGTGGAAAACAGTTCCGGAACTGGTGAATATGCTCCTGCGTCACACAAGCAGAAGCGGAAATCTGCTGCTTAATGTCGGCCCGACTTCACGGGGAAATATTGATGCACATACCACTGAATTGCTTGAGGGTTTGGGGAATTGGATGAAGTTCCACAGCAAAGCGATTTACGGCTGTTCAAGCGCTCCTGCGGAATTTCCCGAACCGGAAGGATGCCGCTACACCTGGAACCCGGAAAAAAACACCTTGTACCTTCATCTTTTTTCCTGGCCGGAACGCCGGATTGATCTGCCTGAACTCGGTGGAAAAATCGAATACGCCCAACTGCTTTGCGATGGTACGGAAATACAGTTTTCCGAAGTGAATACCTGTTACAATGTTCACGGAGCAGATGCTGCGGCAGCAACTGCGGCAAGATTGATATTGCCAATATCTTCTCCGGAAAACTGTCCTGTTCCGGTCATTGAGTTATTTATCCGCAAATAGTATAAAAACCTTTAAGCACAGACATATATCATGAAAAAAATATCACTCCTCGCAATTTTTGCGATCTGCTTTGCTCTACACGCGGCAGACAACTCATGGTAAATTCCGCCGGTGGATTTTCTGCTTCAGTCGATCGTCAGCAAAACTGAACCTGCCGCCGCTTTGCCAAAAACGGTTTGAAACTGGTGGATGATGCCGATGCCGCCGATGGCAAAGCGATCTGTCTCGGAGCAAATCCGGCGAAACCTGCTCTGCACAAAAGTCCCTACCGGATGGGAATTTTTTCCAACGAAACCAAAAAACAGCTGGCGTTCCGGGCGCTTGCTCCGGAAAGTATCGCTCAGGATGAGAAGTATCACCTGATCAATATCGGCAGAATTACTTTTGAAATCATCCCCCGAATTCCGGGGGATTTTTTTGCTCATAAAAAATAACCCATCTGTTAAACTTGAAAAATAATTTTTACAGCTATTGTTTTTTATAACCATCGTGCCTATATTTAATTTA
Organism: Victivallaceae bacterium; assembly: GCA_045605305.1. Classification (GTDB taxonomy): domain Bacteria; phylum Verrucomicrobiota; class Lentisphaeria; order Victivallales; family Victivallaceae; genus UBA1784. The sequence continues at coordinate 6,237 of JAZUPS010000183.1, read as the reverse complement.
GCACCGGAAAAATATGGTTAAAATGGGTGGGTTATTGATAAGGGGGATCGGTTTTGAAATTACCTGAAATGAACGTGATTTACCGTGTGAACAGGAAGGAGGAGAGAAGCGAAAAGTTACTACTTCAGTTATTATAAACAAAAAAACAGTCACATCAACCCAAAAAAGGAAAGTAGACAAATGAAAAAGAAAATTGAAAAAAGCAGCCTCTGCCATGGCAGAGTAAAAGTTGACACTTTTACTCTTATTGAACTCCTCGTAGTAATTGCTATAATCGCCATTCTGGCGGCGATTTTGCTTCCGGCGCTCAATTCTGCCCGGCAATCCGGAATCAAGACTGACTGTATTTCCAACTTGTCCAATCTTGGCAAACTTGTTGCAATGTATGCTGATGACAGTGACGGTTATACCTTTTCCGCCCGCACCGTTTCTTTGACGTCAGGAGGAAATTATTACGGTTTGGAAAGCAATCCTCAAGGGTGGGATGCAACGCTCAGTAAAAACGGTTATCTGGAAACGGGATCAAAACTCAGTTACTGCCCCGTCATGGATCCCTCAAAATGGCCGACTTACGGTTTCCGGATATGGCACACTGAAGAATTTTTCTACAAATTATCTTCCGATATAAAAGTTATCAAGGGTGACGGGAGCCATTACCGCACTGCTAAAAGTTCGATCGTTCTCATGGGAGATAATGGCTATATCGTCGATGGTGAACGTTGTGCATCGGCGGTTTTGAATTGTCCCAAAGGCGATTGGAGCTGGGAAGGAAGCAACGCTAAAGGTCCCGGATTTGCGGTCGTAGATTTCCGCCATAACGGTTCTGCCAATTTGCTTTACAGTGACGGCTCTGTGCGGAATAATTCTTCCATCGGAGATATCAATGACGGTTTGGATGGCGCTCAGGATTGGGTGTATCTTGACAAAAATCTCAATGTCCTTCATGGATATGTGAAAGGAACCAACGCCAACTGAGTTCGGAATGATGGGAATTGAGTGAAAATGTCAAAGATAAAACATTTTATGATTTTTGGGGCAGTGCTTTGCTGCTTTATTCAGCTTGCCGGTGCGCCGCAGAAGTTTTCAATGAAAGTAACTCCGGATAAACGTTGTTACAAACTCAATGAATCGGTGTATTTTAACCTCAAGGCCGATATTCCGGAGGGTTACAAATTAAGTGCCTGGTATCTGGTTATCTCCCAAAGCGGTTCTCCTGCCGGATATACGCAAAAATGGGATAAATGGGGGTCTGCAAGAGTCGGTGATGTCAAGTGGATTCCCAATGCCGCACCGGAAAAAAAATCCATTCGTGCGGGCTTTAACCTTAAAGGTTTTATTCCGGGAGATTATAATTTTTCCATTGTTTCGATTATATACAATACCCGCAAAAATGAGGATCCGAAACTTGTTTCAGAGCCTATGCACCTGACATTGGAAGCTCCGAAAACCGAAGTTCCGGCGGTCATTGACGGCAAAGCAAAGGAAAAATTCTGGCATAAAGAACCTTTTGTTAAAGAGTTCAAAAAACTTGGAACTCCGGAAAAAGCCGAGGCTCAAACCCGTTTCAAAACTCATTGTGATGGCAAAACTCTTTATTTCTATATCGAGTGCGATGAACCTTTCATGGATTGTCTGATACAAAACAAGATGGATAACGGCAGTACTTCCATCTGGCTCAATGATTCTGTGGAATTGAAGTTTACCAATGATGATTCTTTGCAGTATTTTTATCAGGTGATCGTCGACTGCAACGGTACTTATGCCAGTAATAAAATGGTGGATAATAATACCGGCGGCAGATCTTATTCCGTTTTAGGCAAGTGGGATGCGATGGCAAAGACCGCAGTTGTCCGCAAGGATGATAAGTGGATCCTTGAAATTGCCATACCCCTTGGCGTTTTGGATGTGGATAACAAAACCAACAGCAACTGGCGCCTGGATGTGGGCAGAAACCGTTATGCGATTGCCAAAAAGAAAGGTATTGCTCTCCATTTTACCAATGCGGAACTTTCTTCCGGCGGAACCTATACTGAACGCGGTCATGGCGCAGTATGGGAATATCCGGTCTACAAGGTGAAAAACTATAATACTGACCGTTTTCTTTTTAATCTGGAAAGTATGCGTCATCAGGTTACGAAAGCTGAAAATGGTGATCTGGTCTGCACCACTCAAGCTAATCTTTTCAGTGCCGCAGAAAACAGTAATTGTTTCTGGATAAAAACCTTTTTTACTGCTCCTGACGGAAAAATCATGGGTGAAAACCGGCAGATGAATGGTATCCGCGGCAAAAATCACACTCCGATAGTATTGAAAACGGTTTGTAAAATTCCCGGTAATTATCGTTATCATATAGAATTTTGGAGCAATGAAAGCAATCCGGTTCTGCTGAAAAGCTATACTTCGGATATGGAAGTGTATTATGCTCCATTCAAATCAGTACTGAAACGTCCTGCCTACCGGAACAATATTTATGCCACCATGCCTGATAAAAACATCGAAGTACAGATTTCTGTACCGAAAAATACCGGCAAGCCGCTTTCCGCAGAATTGTTGAATGAAGCCGGGAAGGTGGTTTTGGTTGAAAAAATCGCTTCGGCAGCCAGAGAAAATAAGATCGTTCTGGATGCGGCAAATATCCCTGACGGCCGTTATACTCTGCAAATATCCATGAGTGAAGGCGGACACAACTTCAAAGAAAATATCAAACTCCGCAAATTGCCTTATCAGGAAGGCGAAGTGTGGTTTGATGCTTCCGGAGCCTGCTTCGTTGACGGCAAACCTTTCATCCCTATCGGCTGGTACATCGTCGAAGCGACCAATACTCTTGGAAAATATGAAAACAGTTATATCCATCCTTCTCTGCATGTCCGGGATATGAAAGATTTTAATCAGATCATGGATACTTTGTGGAAAAGTAAGCGCAAGGGGATCCTCAATCCATATTATCAGCTGAATGGAAAACGTGAAACGGATGAGAATTTCGCATTTAAGAATTCTCGAAAAGTCCGTGCTATGAGCAAGGAGCAGATCGAATTGCTCAGCAAAGCAGTCCGTGAAATGGGGAAACATCCCGGCGTGCTGGCGTGGTATATGGCTGATGAACCTGAAGGCAACATCATGTCTCCGGAATGGCTGGCACAGGCAAAAGCGGTCGTCGAAGAAGCTGATCCCTATCACCCTTGCACTATGACCAATTTTTCCAATGAGGGAATGGTGAAATTTGCCGGCGGCGGTGATGTGATGATGCCGGATTGTTACCCCGGATATTATGAGAAAATCTATACCCTGCGTCCCATGGATACCACTTTGCGCATGAGAGCGGCGAAAAAAATCGGCAAACCGTCATGGCTGATCCTGCCCGGAACTTTCTTCCCGGTGAGACTTGCTTCAGATCCTTCGATCAAAGGTGTCCCCCCGGCATACGAAGATTTACGTCACCAGACGATTGAAGCGGCGTTACAGGATTGTAAAGGTTTCCTCTTTTATGCACCTATGGATGGTTTGCGTTATTCATCACTCATTGTCGGTCTGCCTGTATTGTGTAACCAGATCGGAGCATTGACGGACTATCTCATTAAAGACACCATCGCGGTGAAATCTTCCGTCACTCCGGCGGAAACGATGTTCTTCACCGGTATGAAAAAATCCGGCAAAGAGTTTTGTGTGATGTCAGCCAATGCCACATTCAAAGAGTTGAAAATCGAATACACTCTGCCGGATAACTTCAACGGCACTCTTTACAATGCCGGAGCAACCAGAAGTTTCACCGTCAAAAACGGCAAATTCACCGACACTATCGGCGGCAGAAAAACCCGTATCTATATGACTGATTTGAAACTTGCCAAATCCATGGAATCAACGGAATCGGTGGAAAAACGCATCACCGCTCACCGCAATGACCGCAAGAAAGCAGGGAATTTGCTGGCAACCGGCGAAATATTGATGGCTGATCAGGTTCTTTACAATAATCAGCCGGAAAAGCGTCCTGCACATATTCCGGGGATCACTGCCTCTTCGGAATGGGGCAATTTTTATTCAACTACTTATTTGAATTTGAATTGCGGCACGCTTTACAATACCATCGACGGTATCCGCAGACCGACCAGACACGAATTTTGCTGGATTCCAGCGTACTCTAAGGATGCGTATATTCAGTATGAATTGCCGAAATCTTCCCTGGTCAGGGAGCTGCATATTTACACTCCATACGGTAATTTACGTGAAGGTGTTGTCGTTACTGACAGTAAGCGTTATCCCTTCAGTAATCATGAAAAGAAAGATTTTCTGAAAATTCCGCTTTCCGGAGAGAGTACTAAAAAGGTAAAAATAGAAGTTACCAAATATGAGTACAAACTGTACGATGTTCACTTGGGTACCAACTCCTGTATTGGGGTGATCAGTGAAGTGGAGCTGTACTGAGTGATCAGCAATCAGAACCACCGGCAGAACCGGTGGTTTTGATTGTAAAGACCCTCCCCGCGGCAGCTTGTATCATTCCAGGTATAAAAAAACGGAAAAATTTTTTCTGCAACTGCTTGAATTTTCAGATTGAAGTGTTATTTTATCAGTAAGGGGTGTCGTGGTGACATCTCTCTAACTAACTTAAAAGAGGTATTACTATGAAAAAAATGATTCTTCTTGCCGCCGCTGCTCTGATGCTCTGCGCCGTTACCGGTTGCGGTTCTGCCCGTACTCCGAAAACCGGCAACAACAGCAAATACACCTTCTATCACACCTTCTTCGGTCTTTCTCTGGAAAGCGCTGTTTACGGTGACGGTCTGGTGGTTCGTTAATCAGTTGGTACTTTGCGGAGAATAAAAATGAAAAAGATGATTCTTTTTGCCGTTGCTGCTCTGCTGCTTTGCGCTGTCACCGGTTGCGGCTCTTCCCGCACCCCGAAAAGCGGTGCTAACAGCAAATACACCTACTACAACACTTTCTTCGGTATTTCTCTTGAAAGTGCTGTTTACGGAGATGGTTTGGTCGTTTCCCCCATGGGCAACTGATAAAAACTTTCCGAAAAAAGAGCTGTCTTTACGGGCAGTTCTTTTTTTTGCTCTGTTTCCGACAAGGGTAGATGGTTCTTGGGGAAGGGAACAATTTTGTCCTTTGATGCCGGAATTATAACGAACCGAAGGAGTAAAGGGCAATCGCTCCGATCATCAGCAGTGCCGCCGCGATACGCCGCATCCAGAGGCTCATGGGGATCTTTGAATCCAGCGCCGCCAGTCCCATATAGGGGAGGAGCAGTCCCGCCGCCACAGAGAATATGCCTCTGGTTGCCAAAATCACGTTGCCGAAAACCGGTTTCAAGTTGGCAAAACAGGCGAATAGCAATACTTGGGATAAGAGCCACAAAATGGCGTAAGGCAAACCCTCTTTCAACTGCTCCTTGTCAGTTTTCAGCCGGAAAAGTACCGGCAGCATCAACATCCCCAATACGGTGTAGATCATCGTCACCACCGCAAATGAACTGCGGAAGGTGCTGAAATTGCTGTACTGGCGCATTTTGACCACCAGATCGGTTTCCACCATATCCACCGAGGAGTAGAAGATCAGCGTCATCATAAGCAATACCCATCCGCGCCATGAGACCCGTTGAGTTCCTGCCCGGTTGAAGATCATCCCGGCAATGGCGGCGGCAAGCACGGCGGTGAGCTGTTTCCAGTTGAGTGTGCCGCCTGCGGCGATAAAAAGCACCGACAGCACCACGATCTTCAACCCCAGCAGAGAAGATATTCTGCTGGCTTCAAAGTAGCGCATCGCTCCGAAAAAACAGCCTTGTCCGGCGAGGAAAAGGGCGCTTGCCAACACCGTTTGCAGCACATATTTCCACCAGCAGGGCAATACTCCGAAGGGGAAAAATACCAGCATCAGCGGCAATGCGATAAGCATCATCAGAAACGTCGCCACTGCCAGCAGACGCAAGGGACTGGGATAACGCTGAAGAAAACGGGCGTTGAAAAGGTAGCCGGCAGAGTTGATGATCGCCGCGGCAAAACCGCAAATCATTCCGAAAATCATTTTACATTCCAATCATGCCTGCAAAAAACGTTTTATCCGGCGCAGAGCCTCATGCAGTTCCTCGGCACTGGTGGCGTAGCAGCAGCGGATGAATCCGTTTCCTCCGGGGCCGAATGCCTCTCCCGGCACGACTGCCACATGTTCACTGCGGAGAAGTTTTTCCGCGAACTCCGCCGAACTCATTCCGGTGTTTTTCACCAAGTCGGAGGCCAA
>JAZUPS010000182.1:0-7319 GCA_045605305.1 Victivallaceae bacterium | reverse complement strand
TCTCACTTACCCTGCAGCATCTTTCATAGGCATCAGCCATGAATTTGCGGATATTTTCATCATCCTGATTTTTCTCCTTTTCCGGTTCAAAAAAGGGCGTGTGCCGCATGGATAATTCAAAGCTCAAAGGGTTATCGCCATAGGATGAACCGGCGATGAGTTTTACCAGACGCTCCCAATCGACAGTACCGTAAAATGGCGGCTGATGGCGGTCAAGAGTGCCGTCGTTGTCGTGAAGATGGAGAACTTTCAGGCGGTGTTTCCACTTTTCCAGACAATCCAATCCCTGACAGAAGCCGTAATTGCCGTGACCGGAGTCGTAGGCGATACCGACTATTTCGGCGGGGAAGGCATTCATCAATTCGCCGATACATTCAAAGAGTTCGTTAGGCATATTTTCCAGTGCCAGAGCGCAGTTGTACTTTTCCAGATCGGGCATGAGATCTTCAAAGGTGCGGCGGAGTTGTTTCATGTACCGGGGGATCATATCGATCTCACTTTGCGGGAAACCGTATGCCATGCGGCAGCAGGGAATATGCAGAGCCAGTGCGCCGGAACCTTCCAATTCTGCGAACATTTCGATCCGGTTGCGGAGAAGTTCCACTCCGGCAAGGCGGCGGTATTCTTCCGGGGAGTAAATGAGTTTTTCTTTGCCGATAGAGGCGTGAATATCCTGCAAAGATAAGTTGAGCGACCGCAGAACTTTTTTGTAATAAGCGATTTCCGGTGCGGAGTAAATGAAATCGGTGTTCCACTGATGACACCAGTGAACGTGGGTGAAGCCGACATCTGCGATATATTTGAGATAGTATTCCGCGGTGTGAGTACCGCTTAAAAAGTCTGTGTTGATTCCAATTTTCATAATATCACCTTTGCACAGTAGGATTTTTGATAAGTTCCAATATTTTTTGATTGACCGGGGTGGGAATGCCGTATGCGGCAGCTTTGGCGCATACTGTTCCGGCAAAAGCATCGACTTCGGTAGCCCGTTGAGCCTGAATATCCTGTAACATGGAGGTTTTTACATCCGGCGGCATGGAAAGGATCACCTGCATTGCCGGGGAGAGCATTTTATCCGTATGGGCAACCCCTTCGGCTTCGGCGACAGAGATCGCTTCAAGCATCAGCTGACGGCAGATTTCCAGCAGTTCCGGAGAGTTTTGCACGGTGCCGTAATCGGCATGGTAAGCCGCCTGAACCTGATTTATTCCCACGTTGAGGACAAATTTTTTCCAGACGGCGTGAGCCATATCTTCCGGGAGTTCAGTATTGATTTTTGCCGCGGTGAAAAGTTGAAAGACCGCCTTGAGCGCCGAAGGTTCGCCGCCGCAGAAAAAGGTTCCCGTGCCATCGTGGCGGATGGAATTTTTCTCCCGCACACTGGCATGACCGAGAAAGAAGCCGCTGAGAACGGTGTTTTCCGGGAAGGCATCAGCAATAAGTTCCGGAGCGGTTATGCCGTTGAGGAAGGGAAGAAAAACGGTGTTTTTTCCGGTAAAAGGAGCGGCAACTTTCAAAGCATCAGGCAGATGGATGGTTTTGACGGCTAAAATTATCAGATCAGCGGTGGGGATGGCCGATGCTTCAGCGGGGGTGATAAATTGCAGCGGCAGTTTTTTCCCGTTGAAAAAAATCCCCTCCTGCCGGTAACGGCGGATGCGTTTTTCATCTGCGGCAGCATAAAAGGATATGCCGGGAAATTTGATCATCCGGTTGGCGATCAGGGTACCGACTGCACCGGCACCGATCAGAATAATATTTTTCAATTTCACACCCTTTTTGTCAATATATAAAACATACCACATAAGTTGTGATTTGCCAAAAATTTACCCGCAATGCGCCGCCGGCTTGTCCCGCCGCAGCCCCGGCGAAGGCGGGAGGGTTTATTGTTCACAAAAAATGAGACAATAATTTGAGTTTTCCTCTAATGTAAATCCCGGAAGGGAAAAAATCAAGTGCGGCGGCAGATATAAGCGGAAAATATTTTATTTCCTGAGGTAATTTCAAAACTTCTTGACAATTCCCGTTGGCATGATATATTAGGGAGGACAAGAGACAAATCCAATGTATGAAAGAGTTGTGAAATCATGGAAAAATTATTGATCGGTATCGACTTCGGTTCGGATAGTGTCCGGGCATTGCTGGTGGATGAAAAAGGCAATCAACTGGCTGACCGGGTACACCATTACACCCGCTGGGGCAGGGGATTGTACTGTGATGCCGCCAGAGGACAATTCCGTCAGCATCCGCTGGATTATCTGGAAGGTCTGGAAGCGGTGCTTACCGGTGTTCTGGAAGGTCAGGAGCGCTCCAAAGTTGCCGGTATCGCATTGGATACCACCGGTTCCACACCCTGTGCCGTCAACCGTGAAGGTACGCCGCTGGCTCTGCTGCCGGAGTTTGCCGAAAACCCCGATGCCATGTTTGTTTTGTGGAAAGATCACACCGCATTGGCAGAGGAGGCACGGATAAATGAAACGGCTTCGGCGTGGGAGGTGGATTACCGTAAATACGAGGGCGGAATTTACTCCTGTGAGTGGTTCTGGAGCAAATATTTGCATATTTTGCGTCACGATGAGGATGTTCGCTGTGCTACATTCAGTTTTGTGGAGCATTGCGACTGGATAACCGGGGTTTTGTGCGGAAACAGCGCCCCTTTGACCATGATGCGCAACCGCTGTGCCGCCGGACACAAGGCGATGTGGCACGAAGAGTGGGGCGGTCTGCCGCCGGAAGAGTTTTTTGCCGCGGTTGACCCGCTTTTAGCCGGGAGAAGAGAAAATTTGTACCGCGACACCTTTACAGTGGATGTTCCCCGGGGAAAAATCGCTCCAAAGTGGGCGGAAAAACTCGGGGTTCCGGAGTCGGTGATCATCGGCGGCTGTGCGCTGGATTGTCACATGGGGGCGATCGGAGCGCAGATCGCGCCGGGAGTGATGGTGAAAGTTTTGGGTACCTCCACCTGCGACATACTGGTTCAGCAGGATTTGGAGCGGGCGATACCCGGAATTTGCGGTCAGGTGGATGGTTCGGTTTTGCCGGGAATGAGCGGCTTGGAAGCCGGACAATCCGCCTTTGGTGATGTTTATGCGTGGTTCAAAAGATTTCTCTCCTTTGCCGGGGAGGTGTCGCTGGAAAAACTTGAGTTGACGGCGGCGGAGCTTCCCCCCGGAGCAAACGGAGTGACGGCGGTGGATTGGTTCAACGGCCGCCGGACTCCATTTGCTGATCCGCTGGTTTCCGGAGCTTTGACCGGATTGAATCTGGGAACCACTCCGGCAATGGTTTACCGGGCGCTGATCGAGGCGACGATCTTCGGTTCAAAGGCGATTCTGGAACACTGTTTGAGCGAGGGATTGACCGTTGATTCCGTAACTGCCGTGGGGGGTATCAGTCAGAAATCCTCCTTTATCATGCAGATGTGTGCCGATATATTGGGGATTCCGATCAAAGTTGCCAAAACTTCCCAGGCGTGTGCGCTGGGAGCGGCGATGTGTGCGGCGGCGGCAGCGGGGATCTATCCGGATGCGGCATCGGCATCAGCGGCGATGGGCGGCGGATTCAGTGCCGTTTATCAGCCCCGGGCGGAGATGCATGAGGAGTATGAAAAAGTTTACCGCAAATATCTGGCACTGGGCAATGCGGTCAACGACTTGAGCTGCTGAAAGAGGATATTGATTTCAGAATTTTCCGCAATTATCAGTGAAGAAAAGTAATATTTCCGGAGGATACTTTTCTCAAACTCTCCTTGAAAAATCTCCCTGACCACTTATGTTGAAAGACAGAGGCAGGGAGTTTTTTTTATAAAGGAGGAGAAAATGAGGAGTTTTACCACACTGCATTTGCAGTACGCCCACCGTTTTTACAACTTCAGAGGCGAGGCGCAGTATCTGCACGGACACACCGGTACTTTGGTTATCGAGGTGGAAGATACGGTCAATAAGGGGGTAAACATGGTTTTCCCCTGCAACGAGATCAAAAAGACCGCGTGGGAGGTGTTGCAGAATTTTGACCATGCGCTGATTTTGCGGGAGGATGATCCTTTGCTCCCGGCGGTGCTGAAAGTCTATGATCATCAGGGAATACGCCACGGAGCGCCGGAAAATACGATGAAGGGTCCGGCATTTGTCACCCGTTACGCCACAGCGTATCCGGATTGCCGGGTGGTGGTGACCAAAGAGACGATGACCGTGGAGGGGATGATCAAAATCGTTTACGATCTTTTGAAGGACAAATTGAAGATCGCCCGGTTGAGTTTCACCAGCGGTGACAATGCGGCGTTATGTGATTATACGCCCATAGGTACACTGGAGCGCTGTCCCTGCTGCGGGGTCGCGCTGGATGCCAACGGGGTCTGCCCGAAGTGCGGCTGCCGGAAGGGGTGAAGGACACTCCTGCCGGAGAATAAAAATTTTTCCGCTGAATACCTCCTGCCGGATTCAGCGGAACTTTTTTTCTTCAAAACGCCAATTTATATACAAAATTTGAAAAAAAATGCATTATCCATTTGTAAAAAGTAACAAATGGAGCTATACTATATTGTTAATAGTATATTTTTGTAAAATTTCTAAATATTTGGGGTTTGACTTATGGCACAGGAAAATTTTTCCGTATCCGGCAGTTTCGAATATATTCCCGGTGAGACTTTGACTTCGACTCTGTGGAATCAGAATGGCACTATCTATATTCCCATCGATGGCGAACAGGTTGCTCTGACCGGTTTTGATTACAATAAATTCTGTCCGGTTACCAAAAAAGACAGCAAGATCCAATCGGTCACCGGCTGTACCAATACCGCTGATTCTCAGGTGCTTTACTACTGGATGCAGAGAGGTTACAAATTCAATCTTTCGGTCGATGGCGGGGATTACTTCACTCTGGCGTCTGAAGAGGTCAAGGACGATCAGGAAAAGACCAAATACTATGTGAGCGATACTCCGACGCTCGGCGAAGGTTCCATGAGTGCGATCAACAGCTATCTTGCCTCTGCCAATCTGAGCAGCGGAGATTTTATTGCCGCTCTCAACTACTATTGCGGTGTAAAAAATAACTCCGAATATGGCGAAAGCACCGGAACCTCCTGGTGGTTCGGCACTTTTACCGATGGAACCAATGCGCTCGCTTTCAAAGCGGCGGGATTTGACAGTTATTACAGCATCACCGCGCTTTATCTGGTTAAAGACAATCCCTATTTTCCGGAGATCCCTGAGGAGAGCAAAATTTTCTTCGATGAGAACGGCTTGACCGAAACCGGCTGGTCAATTATCCGGGAAAACCTTGATTACGGCGAAGTTATCCGGGTTTCCATTCCCGGTCATGCCATCTATCTTGACGGTTACCGCTTCAATGAGGAAACTCAGAAGTATGAGTATCACCTCAACTACGGCTGGGGAACGGATGCTGAAGCATATACCAAATGGTATTCCGTCGATGAGCTTGCCAATGCGGAAGAGGGTTATTACCAGCCCAATCAGATCGACGGCATCACCATTGACCTTTCCCCGGATATCAAAGTGGTGGTCAGCAATGCCCGGGGAGATTACTACGGCGGTTCCTTCATCCGCGGTCTGGAACGTATCAACCATATTCAGAATGACAAGGGAACCACCTTCACCTTCTCCGATGATATTGCCGGAAAGAGCATCATTATCAGCGAAAATGCCGCGTTGACCTCAAAAGTGGATGTGGAGTTCCGGAACTTCAATGTCAATTTGTACACCACTGCCGGAACTCTTTTTTCCTCTGATGATGCCATGAGTTTTGAATTGTTTGACGGCAGTATCGTGGTCAACTCTTCAAGTGCCACTTCGGCGATCGACCTTCAGGGAAAAGAAAAACTTGCCGTTGAGCTTAACAGCGGGTGGATTTTCTCCGGTTATCTGCGCAATGGTCAGGAGATACTGCTGAATAATCTGGATAAAGACAACGGTTACGTCTACTCATCCGTTTCTGCAAATATCCTTGATGCAGTTTCCGGATACGCGATTCGCAGCGGCAGCGGCAATGATGAGATCACCCTTACCAACAATTCTGCGGTTTTCGGTATGATCGATCTCGGCGGCGGTAAGAATGTGATCACGATTGAAAACGGTTCTCTGCTTTACGGCGGATTTGCCGGAGGAGACAGAAATACTCTCACTGTCAATATGGTGATCAACAGCGCACTCAACGGACCGATGATCGTTGCCAATGATTCCACTTCATTTGCCAATTTGTACAAACTTACCGGCGGCGTGGTCAATCTGGAAATCTGTGCCGGGGTTGCGGCGCAGGATTATACGCTGATCACCGGATATTCCGCCACTGATATGATGAATATGACGGTCAATCTGACGGTTGACGGCAAAGAGTTTGTGCTTGATTATGACAACCGCACTGCCGGAGATTACACCCTCTCCTTTGACGGCGCAAATCTGGTGCTTCACTCCAATAAGAGCATCGCGGCAGTCGAACCGGTGCGTATTTTCAACGGCGCCACCGTCGTTTCCGCCGGAAAGAGCATGGAAAAGAAAACCCTTGCTTCCAACAACAATATGTACGTTTCCCGCAACGGTCTGGTCAACAGCACCACGGTCAAGAACGGCGGATTTATGGAAGTTCTTTCCGGCGGTATGGCGAAAAATACCGAAGTCGTTTCCGGCGGAGCGATCCATATTCATGGCGGTGCGGATATCCGCGGTGTGGAAGTCTCTGCCGGAGCGGTGATCAACGGATTTACCAATAAGGATTCCGCTTTCAACTTTGATGAAAATGTCATTCTCGGTGATGTGACGACCACCAGCCGCGGCGGTTATCTCTATGCCGGGCAGAGTGCCGAAACCATCGACAACGGCAAAAATACGGTCAATATTTACGGTTCAGTCCATAATATCGCCAACTCTTCCGGTACGGTCAATATTTATGAAGGCGGCAGAGTCAACAGTATTGATACGGTAAAAGGAAGTGTGAAAATTTCTTCCGGCGGTTATCTCGGCGGCATGATCGCGGAAAGCGGTACCGTTTTGCGGGTCGGTTCCGGAGCTTCCGCTGCCAATATCATTATTGACGGCACTTACTATCTTGAATCCGGAGCTGTTATTACCGGAACTCAGCATATCGGCGGCAAAATGTATGTCAATGGCGCGGTCAATGCCAGAGGCGCATACGTCACCTTTGATATGACCGATGTGGAACTTGCCGACGGCGCCATGGTTGACAATCTTGCCAACCTCAACGCATTTATGTATTCGGTCACGATCGACGAAGATATGGAGTGCGGCACTTACATTCTCGCCGGCAATGCCGCTTCGACTTTCGTGACTAATGTGGCGCTCAGTGAT
>JAZUPS010000181.1:0-17901 GCA_045605305.1 Victivallaceae bacterium | reverse complement strand
GAGGGATCTCACCGGTGATTTCCCCGTTTGAGCAGAGCAATCCGGCAACTTTCGGCACTTCGAGGATGCCGGAAAAGGCGAAGGTATCGCCGTAGAAAGTTTTTTGCGGCAGAATGGCGGGAAGGGTAATGGAGAGATCGCCGGAAGTGATTTCGCAGTTGACCAATTTGGGTTCCGGCAGGATGGGAACAGCGGAAATGCGGCGGTCAACACAGCGGAGAGTGCCGGAAATAAGCGAAGTCCGGTCAGGCAGAGTGTTCCGGGAGCGGGAGTCGGCGCAGGAGTGGAGGATTCCGGAAAGGAGCGCGATCAGCAGGAAGATCATTCCGGCAATTTGATGACGGCGCTTGAGGAAAGGAAGTGCCGCAAGGGGAATGAAAATGGTGTACCACGGGAGCAAACCGAATCCGGCGGCACCGCCGATGCCGGATGCAATGGCGATAACGGTGGATTGCCGCAGATCAAGATTCTTTTTCAGCAGCTGCTTGGGCAGAGTCGGCATTGGGATTTTTCCGGAGAGTTAAAAAAGCGGATGCCGCCAGCGTGCAGAGAACCGGCAGGGCAGGAAGTTGATAGCGCGGAGCGGTGATCGAACCGGGGAGAAAGAGGTAGTATTCTGCGAAGGCGAGAAAGAGCATGATTTCCGCAAAACCGCTTTTGAAATGGGTGAGATCATCGAATAATTTCCAGACCACACCGCAATAGAGAAGCATTACCGGAATCAGAAGTGGAATGAGCAGAGAGAGGATAAGGATGAAGTTTTCCCCGAAATAGTGGCGGATGGCGGCGAAAATGCCGTCTTTTTTCAAAACACCCATCGTGCCGCGGTCGGAGGAGGTCACGCCGAAAGATTCGAGGAAAGAGGGGGCATCGGGCAGGAGGATCATCAGGTCGAAGTGCTGGGAAAAGTAGGTAACTGGATGAGCGAAAACCATCTGCCGGAACTGTGCTTTGCGCCAGAGTTCTTTACTGCGTTCATCGGGGAACTTTTCTTTATCTGCGAAAGCGGCATTTTCGATTTGGATAAGTTTGGCTTTTTCGCTTTCAAAATCGGTTCCGTTGACTTTGGCAAGGAGCATGGCGCCATTCTGATGGCGCATTGCCCCGGTATTGGTATCGATGTCAAAGGTGGCACCGGAAAAGTAGTTGCGGGCCATCCACGGGGTGATTATCAGGAGGAATATTCCGGCACAGGCGAAGGAGTAGAGGGATTTTTTCTTCCAGTTCAGTTTGGGAGTGATGCAGATCATAGTGATCAATACGAGGATGAAGAGCTGATTTATGGGACGGATGAGGACCGCGGCGGCGGCAATGACGGTGCAGGCGGCAAGACGGGAGAATTTAAGGGAGTTGCGGAAAAGGATGAAGAAATAGAATTCGGCGGCGGCAAAGAGGGAAAAGAGGGTATCACTCAAGAGCAGCGGGGTGTTGGCGATGGCGGTAAGATTTAGAGCCATGAGCAAAGCGGCGAGATTTCCGGCGGCTTTTCCGGCATATTCCCGGGCGGCGAGAGCGGTAATGGCGCAGGCGGCGACGGCGATAAAGATTTGGGCAAAGGCGATAGCGGAGTTGCCGCCTTTGCAGAAGTAGACTGCGGCGGCGAAGAGGGGGTAACCGGGGGGCCGTCTGGTGGTTGGGAAGGTGGCGGAATCAGCCAGAGCGGCGGCGGGTTCGAGATAACCGGCGGAATCAGGGCGGAGCAGACGGTTTTCATCGGCAGCGGCACTGATCGTGGGGATCAGGCGCAGGATGAAAGCCGTCAAAAGAATGACCCAGAGGGTATGTTTATTTTCCAGAAAATTTTTCATAATGGATAAAATATATCATAAAAACGTTAATTACAAGGGGAAAAAGCAGAAAAATCGCTTGCAATCTGAAAAAAATGCAGTATATTGTTAAAACAACCAAATGGAGTGCCGGCTTGGCTCAGTTGGTAGCGCAGTTGATTTGTAATCATCAGGTCGCCGGTTCGAGTCCGGCAGCCGGCTCCATCTTTTCAGGTATATAATGTCTTTCAAGAACTCATATTTCCACAGTTGGCTTTGGGCAAGGGATGATTTTGCCCTGATTTTGCCGGAATTGCTTGGCGGCAGAGCGGAAGGGAGCCGGGTGATTTACCGCACGAGACACAAGGAGTGTCTGTTGATAATGCCGGAAGAGAGTGGATTTGCTTATCCGGTGGTATTCAAGCGTTATGGGGAGAAGAGATTTTTCCGTTATTTGTTCCGTCCGTCTCTGGCGTACCGGGAATATTTGGGTTTCAAGGCGGTTGCGGAAGCGGGGATTCCGGCGGCGGAGGTGTTGGCGCTGGGAGAGAAGAGGTCGTTTATCCGTTTGGAAGAGGCGTTTTTTGTCACGAGGTATCTTGAGGGTTTCCGTGACGGGTATGAATTTTGCCTTGAAGGGTGTGATGAAGGGTTGAGGGATCGTTTTATCCGCCGGAATTTGGAGTTGTTGGCGAAACTTCATGGAGCGGGTTTGGTGCATGGCTGTTTTCATCCGCGGAACGAGATGTTCAAGTTATCAGAGACAGGAGAAATGGAAGTCGTCTGGATAGATTTGGCATCGGTGACGAAGGAATGCCGGGGGAGCCGTTTCAGCAGGGAAGAGGATTTGGGAAGGTTTTTGAAAGAGTTTCATTTGGGAAGAGAGCTTGAGTCGGAATATGAGGTATTTTACCGTAAAGAGAGCGGTAAATATTAAAAAAATCTTATTTTTTTTGTTTGGAGCCGAAAAAAGCTGTTGAAAAAAATGGAATTGGAGTCTATAGTATCTCCGAGAGTGTGGATAACGCATGAGGTACTGTGATGAAAAAGCTCAGAAAAGCACATTTTACCCTGATAGAATTGCTGGCGGTAGTGGGGTTGCTGTCGCTGTTGATCGGGATATTTGCCCCGGCATTCAGCCGGATGATGGTTGGCAGCAAAGTTGACCAGATGGCATCGAACTTCAAGACGGGAATGGAGGTGGCGCAGGCGAAAGCCGTAGCCTCCCGCAAATATGTGGCGATGATCCTGCCGAGTAATTACGACAAAATAACCGATCCCCGCTTAAAACCCTACTGCAATGGTGGTTACCGTCTCGCTTTTGTTACAAAAAATGGTACAAACTGGGATTTTGCCGGATGGGTTCCGGGGTCAAACTGGAGCAATATGGCAGATGGCGCTATGCTTGTGGAGATCAAATCCTGCCGTGACTGGTACGAAACTCCCGGAGACCGTACCAGCGGTTTGAAGGCGTGGGGAAGTTCCGGACTGGCTGGAAAAACCGATAAGGAGTTGACCGGGATTTCCAATGTGACCGAAATTGATGTCGCAAAAAACGGTACTGATTTTATAGATGCTGATTTGCAGGCATTGGGAAAAGAGAACCATCGCGGCTTGATTTTTACTCCTTACGGCGGATGTCAAGGTACATCCACTCCGAAAAACTTCTTTTTTACCGAGGCAGTCATCAATGGAGACACCTATTCCTATCCCAATCCGGATAACTATTTGGTGTTGAATCTGAATACTATTACCGGAAAAGTTATTTATCTGGCATCGGAGGATTGATGTTTATGAAAAGACATAATTTTAACCTCGTTGAAATCATGTTGGCGGTGGTCATATTGACCGTCGGCATGACCAGTGTATTTGTACTTTTTCCGGCAGGATTGAGTAATCATCGCAGTGCTGTTGCGGAAAACAGTATTGCTGATATGGCGGAATTGGTGATCTCCCGTATTCGTGCCGAGGCGGCTTTGGCATCTGATGAAGAAGGTTTTCTTGATGCTGATACTAACAATATGGGAGAATATAACGACTCTCATAAATCGGAGGATGCTGATAAAATAGAGGCGTTGGATTGGATGGAGTTTGACAAAGACGATCCATGGACGGTGAAGAAAATTGAAAACGGTTTCTATCTGGTTCGCCAGCTTTCCGGCTCCGGGAAGGATAAATATATCGATTTTGCCGCTGTGGTACAGGTGTATAAGGATGCAAATTACGAGGACGAGCTGTTTGTAACGATGAAAAGTGGAGATGCTGTTCTCTATTCATCTCTTGACAAGAGCAAACATGACTCCTTTAATGTCAAAGAGTTAAAGTCGGAAGAGTTTGTTTTGCCGTTGATCGTGGAAATCAGCTATCCGGCAGATCGACCCTATGATGACCGGGAAAAAGCATATTTCCGGTTCGAGATATACAATGACAATTACAAATTGACTGAATGATATGGGGGAGAAAGTGAAAAAAGTTACCCATAAAAATTTTACTCTGGTTGAGTTGTTGGCGGCTATGGCTGTATTCAGCATACTGCTGATACTCTCAATACGTCTTTTTACCGGAGCGCAGAATTTGTGGCTGCGCAGTGAGCAGAAAACCGATGTGTTTGCTTCTGCCCGTACTGCAATGGAGTTTGTTGCCTCCCATATTCAGACTTTGCTCTATTCTGCGGATGAGCCATTTGGAATTATTGACAGCACTGAAGACAACGAGTACGAGGGTGAGAAAGATTCTATTTTCTTTGTCAGTACCATTCGGCACAGCGGAAATTATGATCGTTATTTTTGCCGTTTTTTTCTGGTCGATCCCGATCCGGCAGATACTGCTTCTGAATATGAAAAGTTGAATGCCGGAACATTGCAGATGATGTCCTATACTGGAGGGTCTAAGAGTTTTTATCAGCTTTTTCCGCCTTATCGTCCCGATATTCGTAACAGGGTCTTCAAAAGTCGCACTGAGGCTTTGAGCGAGCTTTACGGACCATTCATCGACTCATCATTTGAGGATTCAAGCGCTGCAAAGTTCAAAAGACTTGAAACCATGAGTGATAGTGCCGTGGAAGCGGAGGATGGTATTGATCGAGTTGGAATTGTGGAAAATGTAGTCAGCTTCAAATTGACCCGATACATTGCCGATACAGCTGGTCAGAAACTTGATCCGGATAAAAAAGACGGCGATACAGATGTAGCACCTTATCTTCTTGAAATTGAGCTGAAAATCATGGACAGCCGGGAGAGTTTCAAAAAGTGGCAGGATCCTCCTGCAGGCATCAGCAAAGATGATATTTTTGCTGAAAATGGTTATACATTCCGCCGGGCGGTATTGCTTGGTAAGAAAGGAAACAGATAATGAAAAATGCCAAATTTAACAACGAAAGCGGAATGGCATTGATTTTTGCCATTGGTCTTTTAGCGCTGTTGCTGATGATCGGAATGGCATTTGTCGGCAATGCGGTAAATTACAGGAAAGTTGCGGAGAACAACAGCGCCCGTACTCAGTCCCGTATGTTTGCTTTGTCCGCGGTCAATAGGGCAATGGTCTCTTTAATGGCATATTCCCATCAATACGCCAAAGCCAATGAAGGCAGTATTGCTGTAAGAGCGCTGGATCATATTTACAGCTATGGCGCTTATGACAATGATGGTAAGGTCGCTTCCGGTGGAGATACCTATACTGATGGTCTTTTGGGAACCAAGTTCAAGCATAAACTTGATGGTGAAAACAGTCCTTTCGGAGTTGATTATACTGAAAAATTCAATGAGATGTTTGAGAAGGAAAAGTGGCAGGGGAATTGGGTGTTTTTCACCAACGGCCGTACCGGAGATGATCGCCGGATAATCGGTCGTGCCGCATGGCAGATGCTCGGTTCTTCGGCGGTGCTTTCCGCTTCGGCTTTTATGCGCGGACACCTTTCCAACCCGAATGCGGTCGATCAGGATTTTGTTCCTGCTGATGAGTACCACCGGTGGGGAAGAGAGATTGATGAGGCGTTCCTGGATGAGGATGATGGTACCGTGCTTGGAAATGTCAGCAAAGACAGTGTAGGTGTTTTTGAGGATACCATCCTTGACAGTTATGACCCGGATATTTATACTGTTTTGAAAATGCCCACCGATGAGGAAAAGAAAACCGATGTGCAAGTGTGGGCAAGAAAATGGTTCATTCCGGAAGAAGATGCCAGCAAAGTTTGGGATGCCGCCCGTATAAAACATGAATCATACGGAGAAAATTTATTGCGCTTCAATATTTCTGAAGTAGGCGGAGGAAACAACTGGTCAGGCAAAGGCTATCCAGCCGGGGATCAATGGTATGCACGTTTCGGCGGCAGTGATGCAAACTCTCTGGTTGCGGTAGAGCGCCTTTCAGATGATTCATTTGATTGCAGTGAAGCGGCAGATGTGGATCACACCGATGTTGCTGCCGGGAATTATAATGGTTTGCCGTTTTTGCGGCGCATTGGTGACAATCAGGAAACGTTTGCCTCCCTGGGCGATTTGCGCAAACAGATAGCAGCCAATTTCAATGACTACTGTGATGCTGACAGCACTCCTTCATCAAATGTGTCTGCTGACAAATGGTTAGAGATGAAATATGATTCCGCCAATGATATTTGGAATATTGAGCATCCTGATTTTACCGGTAACGAAAAGACCCCCTACATCTATGAAGCGGGAATGAATATGGGAATTCTTCCTGCCCCGGCTGACTGGAGTAATCCGACTGATGTTGCATCATTCATTACCGCAAAAAAGCAGTCATCCGGTGAATTTAAGATTGACCCAATAATGATTAAGGCTGCTCCAATTCTGAAGTTGTGCAACATCTACCCCTTTGACCCGGCAGAAACTGTAAACGGCAATCGTATTTTTAATCCGTTTTCTCCAAGCAGCAGTGATGATTTTATGCGCGGATATGTTGACTTCGGTAATATGGTCGTCAATATGAGACTGCGCAAAGTGATATTGAAAAATGTGAAATTTTCCTATGATGTGGAAGTTCCTAATGCTGATCCGGCACTTCCCCCGACTCCCTTAAAAGGGGAATGGAGCTGTGATGTGGTATTGACTATTCCTCTTCCTCTTGCTTCTGGAGTTTCTGTCCCCGATGATCGTTTGACTTTATTTGACCAAAAAGATCCGAATCCGCCAGTCGGCGATCCGGATAAAACCATCGCCGAGATTGTATTCAAAGGAAAAAAATGGAGAAATTCAAATGGAGTTGAATTGGATACAAGTACAACTCCGTCGAAAACCAATGTTAAGCCGATCATTTTTTCAGAAGCTGATGTTAATAACAGCAGCGGGAATAAGCCCTATCCGGTGAAAAAAACTTCGGTTGCAACTGATTCGCAATGGCAGATGTTGGAGTATGGTCAGTTGACCTCTTCTGATGCGCCTTATTTGCAGATCCCCGCTTTGGGAATCGGTATTTCGGATCTGTTTTATGACACCGGGGCGACAGATAACAGCAAATATGCTTACCGGGATGGTGTGAAACTGTATAATACCGGTTACACTCCTGTCGCTCCGGGAACAGAAATTTCTAACGCTCAGATTCAGGATTTGAAAACAGCTCTTCTGGTCGATTCAACAAAGGTTCAAATAGATTGTTCTAATTTGAATGATATTACTATTGAGAGTGTCTGGATCGAGAAAATTTCCACCACCATCCGGCGGATGGTGTTGACTGCCAATAAGGGAACTCAGGAAAGTCCTTTGGAGATAGGAGTGGATTATGTTCGTGGACTTGCCCTGACCGACAGCAATGTTAACCCGGATTATAATGCTTCTGATCCGGATTCGGATTATAATGCTTTCGCTGTCAAGCAGGATGTTGTATTGTTTAATAATGGCGGAAATTATCAGGGGATCATTCTTGGTGCATTTCGCAACTATGACCCCCGGCAGAATTTGAATGCCGGAGATTGGCGGATTTTTAAGCCGGCATCATCAGCATCCTATGTTGCAGCCAATTACTTAGCTCCCTCCAATTCCGAAGTTTCTGCCGTGATGAATATCTCCTCTGGTGGGGACGGCGAGAAAAACAGCGGTTCGGGCAGTAAGCCATTTTCTCCTCAAAACAGCAGTTCAGATGAGCAGGATTGGGAAACTGCCAATGAACCTGCGTTTTTGGGTACTGATGCTGAGAAACATATTTCCACCGCAGTAATCCGTAATGCTCCGATGATGAGTCCGTGGGAGATCGGTTTCATTCACCGCGGTGCGGCGTGGCAGACCATCAATATCAAAGATAATGGAACTGGGGACAAGAGCAAAACCAACAGTTTGATGAAACCTCACGGCGGCAGTTGGGCTTCCGAGGATGGAATCTCTTATACTTTCGGTGATGCGGCGATTCTGGAGCAAATCAGAATGACTGACCACAGCAAGACTTATGGAAAGATCAATCTCAATATTATTGAAAATAATGAGTACGATAAAGCTATCGTTAAAGCTCTTTTCCGTGGTTTGATCTATGATGAAGCTCCGGCAGCATTTATTAAAAATTCCACCCGGGACAGCAATGGTAAATTTCCGGCGAATACTGCGATTGAAAGAACCGGAACTGCTGTTGATTCGACTTTGGCACAAAACATTGCCGATGCCTTTACCAATGACCGCAGTAAAACCGGCAGAGCCAACTTTATTGCGCTGGGAACTTTGGAAGATGCCTTCGGGCAAATCACTGTTAGAGATACCGATGCTGCTCAGGAAGAGATTATCGGTAAGACCATCAACTTGCTTTCTGCTCCGGAAAGTCCGAGTGTGGCATATATCGTTATTGTAGCTCAAAGTATTCGTGACCGCTCCGGAGTGCAGGTGCGGATGAAGCCGGATAAGTATGCCACTTATACAGCCAAAGGCGGAACTTTGAATGTGGATACCGATACAGCTGATATGGATTGTAAATTCGGCAGATTTGATATGGCAGCACACGGTTCTGATCCTGATAAAAATATCTACTTTGATGATATTACCGGAGAGGTGAAAATTCTGGTTCAGGTCAGTGTGAATGGTGGTAAATTGAAAATGACCGATATAAAATATATTTACGACTGATGAATAACACAATAATCCTTGCGGATGGCGAGTTTCCACGCCATCCGCATTTACTTGAGATGCTTCAAAATGCCTCCTGCGTCGTCTGCTGTGACGGCGCCGCAGATAAGCTCCTTTCTTTCGGCAGACCCCCCGACTGGATCGTCGGCGACCTCGACAGCGTTTCCCCCGAAACTAAAGCTCGTTTCGCCGACCGGGCTGTCAAATTCTTTGAACAGGAAACCAACGACCTCGCCAAAGCCTTCCGTTTCTGCAAAGAAAAAAACTTTGCCGTTTCCGCTGTCCTCGGCGCCGCCGGAGCAAGGGAAGATCATCTTCTGGGTAATCTCAGCCGATTCGCCGAAGCCGCTGCCGATTTCCCCGGTTGCCGACTCTATACCGATTCCGGATTCTTCCTCTCATTTATCCGCGAAGGCTCCTTTGATGCCCCCTGCGGCTCTCAACTCTCCATTTTCAGCTTTGATCCCGCCGCCAAAATCTCTTCCCGCGGCTTGAAATATCCTCTGAATTCTTTGCAGCTCAAATGGTGGTACTCCGGTACTCTCAACGAGGTCGAATCCTCTCCTTTCTACTTGTCCTCTTCCGGAAATTTGCCAATTTTGCTTTTTTTCAGATATAACCACTTGAATTGATTGACTTTTGGTGGTATATTAAAGAATGTTGTTAACTCTGAACCGTTGAAAGGGGGTGAATTCCATGCATACCGAAGTCCGCGTTAAAAAAGGTGAGGTCATCGACCGCGCACTGCGTCGGCTCAAAAAGAAGCTCGACAAGGAGGGAACCCTCAAAGAACTGCGTAACCGTCGGCACTATGAAAAGCCGAGCGAAATCAAACGCCGCGAAGCTAAACAGCGTCGTCACTGATTTACGTCAGACAAAAAAAGAGAACCGATTTTCCGGTTCTCTTTTTTTGTCTCTGTTTTGAATGATTTGTCTGATTTGCTCTCAGCGCCACGAAGCTATTTTTCTGCAAACCTCTCTTGCCTCTGCGATGATCTCTTTTTCTCCGGGAATCTCCCGGTCACGCATCAGAAACTTGCCATCGCAAATGAGCGAATGGACAACACTGTTATCTGCGGCATAGACCATATCGGCAATCAGATCATATCCGGCGCTCATTACGGAAGATGTCAGGTCGATCAACATTATATCCGCCGCTTTGCCAACGGCTATTTCTCCGGCATCTGCTCCGGCAAATCCTGCTCCCACCGCGGTTGCGGCATGAAATATATCCGCCGTCTTCCCGGCTGTCGGAGCCATGGAAACCGCTTTGGCGGTCAATGCGGCGCACTTCATCTCATCGATCATGGAAAGATTATTGTTGCTGGAAGTTCCATCGGTGCCGATTGCTATTTTGCATCCGGCGGCGCGGGCGGCTTCAAAATTGAACATCCCGCTGCACAACTTCATATTTGATACCGGATTATGGGCAATATAAGCGCCTCTTTTGGCAATTATTTCCCGGTCACGGTCTGTCAGGTGGACACAGTGTGCCAGCATTGCCCGCTCATTGATCAAGCCGAGAGAATCAAGATACTCCACCGGAGTCATTCCGTGTTCCCTCTGACAATCTGCAACCTCTTTCGCGGTCTCTGAAACGTGGATATGCACCTTCCTGCCGTCTGATTCCATCATGGCGGCTATCTTTTGCAGAGTTGCCTTATCCACTGTATAAATCGCATGGGGCGTGTGGGAAACTTCCACCCTTTTTGCACTCTCTGCCGCTTCGATCAAGGCGGCATTGGCGGCTTGGGCATCATCGGTGAGATTGCCCAGATAGAGCAAGCCGAGAGTGGCGCGCATCCCGGTCTCCTGAACCGCTTTCAGCGCCGCTTCCGGATGCCAATAGGAGTCGTTGAAATACACCGTGCCGGAACGGATCATCTCCATTGCCGCCAGCTTTGTCCCGATGTAAATATCTTCCGCGGAAAGTTTTGCCTCCACCGGCCAGATGTGGTTGCTGAGCCAGTCAAAGAGTTCCATATCTTCCGCATAACCGCGCAAAAGTGTCATTGCCGCATGGTTGTGGGCATTGTAAAATGGGGGCAATGCGGCGATTTTGCCTTTCCCGTCAAAAACATCTGCTCCTTCGCCACTCAAATCCGGAGCAATGGCGGCAATTTTATTTTCCTCAAGCAAAATGGAGGTGATTTGACCATTCAAAACGACATTTTTCAAAAGAGTTTTCATAATTTATCCTCACTTAAAATAAGTTCGATTTCCCGGTTCATGACCCCGGCACGGCGGATGTCGGCAATGATCGCCATTTCCAGCTCCCGGGGCGGCAGATTTATTCCCGGAGCGACCTTCTTTTGAACCAACAGCAGCAGCGCTTCATTGCTCAACGCCATACTCGGATCGATGCAGCGGGTCTCCGTCGGCTCATCAAGGATGAAATTCAGGGGTTTTTTGTTGTTCAACACCCGTTCCGGGGAAAGTCCGCTGCCGAATTCATCTTCCACGCCCATATTGGCTATCAGCGCAGAACTATTTTCCAGAAAAGGGACATACTCTGCCAGTACACCGGCAAGTCCGGTTGCGGAAACAACGCACCATGAATCTTTTATGCGATTTATAACAGTGCTTTTTTCTGCGGCATCCAGCCGGGAAGTCCCCGGCGGCGGGGTAATGGGATTTTTATCCACGATCACGGTATCAGCTCCGGCAAGGGCGGCAAAATATGCGGTTCCCCTGCCGACTTTTCCGCCGCCGAAAACAGTCACTTTTTTCCCGGAAAAGTCATCATAATGCAGCTCTTTCATCGCCCGGACAAAACTTTTTCCCGTGCCGATGGTGGTTTCAAAACGTTTGAGCAGACCGGAATCAACCGAAAATACCGGAAAATCCGCATCCCGGTAATACTCCAAACCGGAGCGGGTCAATTCCGCATAACCGCAACGGGATTTTACTTTGATATGTCTTCCCGCACAATCGGCAACCGCATCAAATTCCTCCCGCAGTGCCGCTTCATCCGCAACCCGGATTCCAAATTCCGGAGCCAGTCGGAGAATTTCCGGCGCAAAGGGGATATTCTCTCCCACAGCTATGGTCAAATCCGCTCCCGCATCCAGTAAAACTGCGTATTTGATCAGGGTGTTGCGGAAAACCGGAGTGGCATCGAGAATTTTTTTCCCCTTCAGCGGAAGGGTATTGCACCATTTTTTTCTCTGCGCCTCAAGAGCGGCGTAATCAGCCGCAGTGTAGAATTTTTCAATGTAACGCCAAAGGGGATTCATTTTATTTCCTGAAAAAGTTTCTGCAAAACTTCCCGGTCATCAAAGTGGTATTTTACTCCCTTGATCTCCTGATAGTTTTCGTGACCTTTGCCCGCAATCAGCACTATATCATCTCTTCCGGCGATCTCCACTGCCCGGGCAATGGCGGCACCCCGGTCAACGATCACTTCGTAAAGGGTGTTTTCCGGAACTCCGGAAAGGATGTCGGCAATGATCGCCAATGGCTCTTCAGAGCGGGGATTGTCACTGGTAATGATCAACTTATCTGCCAGTGCGGCGGCGGCTTCGCCCATGCGGGGGCGTTTGCTTTTATCCCGGTCACCGCCAGCTCCGAAAAGGGCGATCAGCTTGCCTTTGCACAATTTTTTCAACGTGTAAAGTACATTATCCAGAGCATCATCGGTGTGGGCGTAATCCACGAAAAAGTTTGCTCCATCGGGGGAGGTGAATTTTTCCAGTCTGCCCGGCACGGAAAAAGCGGTACTCAAGGCATTGTTGATCGCTTCCGGCGCGATACCGTCACAGAGAAGCAGGGTTAAAACTCCTGCCAGATTGCTGATATTGTACTCACCGGGCAGGGGGAACTTGACCTGAAATGCCTGAAGGGCGTTGCTTAATACAAAGGAACATCCGTCAATGTCACTGGAGGTTTCCGAAATCCGCCATCCGCTTGCAGGACTCCTTCCGAAAGTAGGGATCTTCAAATCCGGCCGTTCATTGGCAAGTTCCCGGGCAAGACGTTCCCCATCGGGAGAATCCAAGTTGATTGCAGCAATGCCGCCGGGGATGATGTAATCGGTGAAAAGCTGTTTTTTTGCCTGATAATAATTTTCCATATCCCGGTGATAATCAAGGTGATCACCGGTAAGATTGGTAAAAATCGCTCCTCTCAGCGCAACTCCGCAGAGCCGTTTCTGGTCGAGAGAGTGGCTGGAAAATTCCATGGCGGCAGCCTGCAGATCATTTTCCGTCATCCGCTTGAGCAGCGGGAAAAAGGTTTGCGGATCGGGGGTGGTGTGAGTGGGAGGACGGGAGTTTTTTCCGTCGGAAAACTCCACCGTAGATACCAGACCGCAGGGGATGTCGGCATGATTGAGCAAATGGCGCAGTAAATAGGCGGAAGTGGTTTTGCCATTGGTTCCGGTGATGCCGTAAATACGCAGTTTTTCATCGGGATTTCCGTTGCGGTGACGGCAGAGAAGGGAGTATGCCTGCCGGACATCGGCGACGCGGCAAAAGAGAATATTTTCCGGATAATTATCCAGTTGGGCAGAGTGGATGACTGCCGCCGCTCCGGCTAAGAGCGCTTCCGGAATATAATTGTGCCCATCGACTTTAGTTCCGGTGATGGCGGCGTAGATCGAATTGAGAGTGACCATGCGGGAGTCGGAAACGGCATCGGCATCGGGCAGAAACTCCGCAGAGCCGTGCTTTTCCAGAAGCAGATCACCAAAAAGTTGTTCCGGAGTGATACTCATTCAACGTGCCTCCGGGGGGAGGGCGTTTTCCACACAGTTGCCCCGGGAACCTTTGGCAAAAACGGTGTCTCCGGGGAGCAGTTGAGTTTGCAGATAAGTTCCGGCATCTGCGGCAGAGTTGAAGTGACAGGGGGTAAGTCCGGCAAATTCTGCTCCAATGGCAATGACTTTGGCATCAGGGAGTTTGAGCGCTATTTCGTCCAGAAGTTTTTGGTGTGAGGATAAAGAGAGTTCCCCAAGCTCCCTCATCCCGCCCAGAAGCAGGATCAATCTGCCGGGGAAGGTCGCCGAAGCAAGCAGTTCCACAGAGGCGTGCATACTTGCCGGATTGGCATTGTAGGCATCATTGAAGTAAGTTACCTGATCAATAATGGTTTTCTTCATCCGCATACCGGGCAGTTCGGTTGCCGGAAGTGCCTGAGCGATAACTTCCGGAGGAATATTGCAGGCAAAGGCAAGTGCCGCGGCTCCGGCGGCATTGAGCGCATTGTGTTTCCCCGTAAGGTGCCAGGCGATTTGGAAACATTTGCCATCGGGAAAGGTCAATTCAAAGGTGCTGCCGGATAATTCACCGGAAATAAACCGGGCTGATACGTCACCATTTCCATCCATTCCAAAGGTGAATCTCCGGTGATCAGCCGCTGAATTTTGCAAAATCTCTTTTCCTGCCGTTTCTGCCGGAAAAACTGCCGCGCCATTATCCGCAAGGTGGTGGAACATCGTTCCCTTTTCTGCGGCAACACCTTCAAGGGAAAGAAGATTTTCCAGGTGGCAGGGGGCAATGGAGTTGACAATGGCGCCGTCAGGCTGGATCATCCGGGCAAGGGGATCGATCTCTCCCGGAGAACTGGTTCCGGCTTCCAGTACGGCAAAACGGTGTTCACCGGTCAGACGGAGGATATTTTGCACCACCCCCACCTGATTATTGGTGTTTCCGATCGTTGCCAGAACCTTATCAGCTCCGGCGGCATGGGAACAAATGGCGCGGAGCATCTCTTTCACGCTGGTTTTACCGACACTGCCGGTTACCCCGAAAACGGTCAATTCCGGGAAACGGCGGCGGTGAAATGCGGCACACTTCTGCATGGCAATGAGGGTGTTATCCACGAGCAATGCCGGAATTTCAGGAGGAATAAGAGCTGATTTTTCCCGGTTGACACAGATTGCATCACAGCCGGAATCGACGGCTTTGGTCAAAAAGTTGTGGGCATCAAATCTTTCCCCGGCAAGGGCAAAGAAAATCTTTCCCCGGTTTTCGCAGCGGGTATCGGTGGATATGATAAGATTTCCCGGCGGAACAAGATCATTGAACCATGAACCGCCGGTGATTCCGGAAAGTTCCTGTGGAGAAAAGGAGGCACTCATCAGAGTTCCTGCCCGACATTGAGGATGGTTCTTACTTTGTCATCGCGGAAAACGAGCCGGATGACATTATCCGGAGTGCGCCAGTAGATCCAGGTGCCGAGCTTCTGATCGGGGGTGCGGCATGCCGGCGGCGGTCCGTAAGCCATCAAAACCGCTTTCTGGCTCATGCCGGGAACGACCTGTCCGCGAATCACACGGGCTTGCATTTCCGGGGTAAGTTCTTTGAAAAATTCCTCTTTCGGAGTAGTGGTAAAGGTGTATGAGATAAATTCCCGCATAGTGCAGAGGCGCTCTGCGGAGGAAAATTTGATCGAATGGATTTTTCCGGTGGAAAGATCTTTGAATTCAATGCGATTGCTCCAGCTGCCGGTGGAAATGGGGGCAACTTCAGTACCGGCGGGGATGAATGAGCCTTGCTGGATATTGAGGCTGGTCATATCGGTCGGATCGGTGTACCAGAGGTTGTATCTGGTGTAGATTTTCTGCTCTTTAGATTGCTGAAACACCTCAGAAAAAAGCACGGGATCGGCGCATCCGGCGAGAAACAATCCGGTCAGCAATACGGCAAAAAAGTTAAAAATACGCATAAAATAAAGTTCCCTCACAAATAAAATGTATTCCGGGAACCCGAAAAACGGATTCCCGGAGCAAAGAAGCACCCGATGGTGATCAGCCTACGAATATCTTTTCCAGATCGATTTTGCTGTAAGCATTGAGTGTGACCAGTGTTTTGGTATGCAGAATACCATCGATGTCACGGGTCATTCTCGTAGCGATGATCTCTGCAAGTTCGGCGTTATCGGCGACGCGGATCATAGCAACCAGATCATATTCTCCGGCGACAGAGTAGACTTCGCTGACACCTTTGAGCTTCATCAGACCATCAATCACGTCGTTGATCATGGAACGTTCAACACTGACCAAAACAATACCGGTAAC
This sequence comes from Victivallaceae bacterium, assembly GCA_045605305.1. Taxonomy (GTDB): domain Bacteria; phylum Verrucomicrobiota; class Lentisphaeria; order Victivallales; family Victivallaceae; genus UBA1784. The sequence continues at coordinate 2,056 of JAZUPS010000181.1, read as the reverse complement.
CATGGGAATGCTTTCTCCTTTTTTAAGTTTTCCATGTTTTCCCCACCCGGAAACGTACTTCCGGATGACCTGTATAAACTATAAGTGACATTTGCCGCGAAGTCAAATCAAAAATAAGAAAAAAATCGATTTTTCTTCAATATCGCGGAAAAAATCCTCAAAAAAGCAGAAAAATCCTTCCCGTAATTGAACGGAATGGGATTTTCAACTTCTTTTTGGCGTATTCCTCTTGAATATTTCACTCTTCAGGGTTATCTTTTATAAAAGTCATAAAAGTGTCTTTAATATATCAATGTATTCTGGAGAAAAATAATGAAAAAAGTACTGGTTGTTGGTTCCGGCGGTCGTGAACATGCTCTTGTCTGGCAGTTGAAGCGCAGTCCTCAGGTGAAGAAAGTTTTTTGCGCCCCCGGTAATGCCGGTATTGCCGCTGATGCAGAGTGCGTCAACATCAAAGTCGATCAGTTGGAAAAACTGGCGGATTTTGCGGTCAAAGAGAAGATCGATCTGACCGTGGTCGGGCCGGAAGCTCCCCTTTGCGACGGTATCGTGGATGTTTTCCGCGCCCGGGGACTGAAGATCTTCGGACCGGATAAAGTTGCCGCCCAGCTTGAGGGCAGCAAGGATTTTGCCAAAAAATTCATGGTCAAATACGGTATTCCCACTGCCGCATCGGAAACTTTTGAAGATCCGCAGGCGGCATGTGATTACATCGATGCCCAGTTCGATGCCGGGGCAAAAGGCATTGTGGTCAAAGCCGACGGTCTTGCCGCCGGAAAAGGGGTGCTGGTCGCTGAGAACCGCACCGGAGCAAAAGATTTTGTCAAAGAGTGTTTCGAGGGAGCTTTCGGCGCCGCCGGAACGAAAGTTGTCATCGAGGAGATGCTTTTGGGTGAAGAGGCAAGTGTTCTGGCTCTGACCGACGGAAAAAGCATTATCCAGATGGTTTCATCTCAGGATCACAAACGCATTTTCGATGATGACCGCGGCCCGAATACCGGCGGTATGGGCGCCTATTCCCCCGCTCCGGTGGTGACCAAAGAGGTGGAGTCTTTGATCGAAACCACGATCCTTGCTCCCTTCCTCAAGGGTATCAATGAGGAAAAACTCAACTTCCGCGGAGTGATTTTCTGCGGGATCATGATTTACGAAGGAGTTCCGAAAGTTCTGGAATTCAACGTCCGTTTCGGTGATCCTGAGATCCAGCCGGTGATGCGCCGCTTTGTCGGCGACTGGTACGATGTGCTGGAAAAGACCGTGGACGGTCGTCTGGATGAAGCTGAACTTAATTGGAGCAAGGAGTGTGCCATTTCTGTGGTCATGGCATCCGGCGGTTATCCCGGAGAATATGAAACCGGCAAAGAGATCACCGGTTTGAAAGAAGCTGCCGATACCGGTGCGGTCGTTTTCCATTGCGGAACTGCCAAAAAAGGCGACAAAATCGTCACTGCCGGCGGCAGAGTCCTCGGCGTCAGTGCTACAGCCAAAAATATCCGTGAAGCCAAATTCGCCGCTTATTACGGAGTGAAACAGATCAAGTTTGACGGAATGTTTTTCCGCAACGACATCAGCGACAAAGCATTACGCAGACCGTCCAAAAAACTCCCCCGCAAAAAAGGAGTTTTGATCCTGGCGGCACTGCTCCTCTGCTCGCTGTTGTGGATCTTTATGGAAAAAAATGCTGTTCCGATGAAATATTCCGTGGCGAAAGGGGTGGTTTCGCTCTATCTGTCGATCCGGATATTGCTGTTGATCTGGAAAAATAAATTGAACTACCGGATAGCAATAGGAACATTCATGCTGCTTTTCTTCATGATGATCCTGCTCCGGATAATAATTTCTGCGAAAGGTAACTGATTATGCCTACATTGCTTTTTCAGGGTGATTCAATCACTGATTGTTCCCGTGAACGAAATGATATGGAGCCGGACAGCCAGAGAGTTTTCATGGGCAGCGGTTATGCTGCAATGGCTGCTGCCAGGATCTGGCTTGACCATGCCCAGGATAACTGGCGTATCATCAACCGGGGCATTTCCGGCAACCGGGTGGTGGATCT
>JAZUPS010000180.1:0-34446 GCA_045605305.1 Victivallaceae bacterium | reverse complement strand
ATATTACGGATAACAGGTGTACGCCACAAGGAGCATTATGAAAGAATCTCAAAACATCGAATGGAAAGAAACTTGGAACGACGAATATCTCAAGTGGATTTGCGGCTTTGCCAATGCGCAGGGCGGCAAAATTTATCTTGGCATTAAGGATGATGGTTCCGTCTGTGGAGTAAAGAACGCAAAGAAACTGTTGGAAGATATTCCCAATAAAGTTCGGGATGTCCTCGGTATTATGGTTGATTTGAATATTGAAACGCATGATAATAAAGATGTTTTGGAAATAATTGTTCATCCCAGTGGTTATCCGATCAACTGTCGTGGTGAATATCATTACCGAAGTGGAGCAACAAAACAACTTCTGAAAGGAACTCAACTTACAGAGTTCCTTTTACGGAAAACCGGCTATCGCTGGGATGCGGAAGCTCTGCCCAAATACACCGTTGATGATTTGGATCGTGAAAGTTTTGAAATCTTCCGTAAAGAAGCTCTCCGGCATGGACGGATGACTTCTGAAGATTTGAACGGCAGTGATTCTGAATTACTTGAAAGACTGCAACTTGTGACAGATGACGGGCAACTCAAACGGGCTGCCGTTATGACTTTTTACCGGTATCCTGAAAAAATAGCAGGCGGCAGTTATACGAAAATCGGCTATTTTGAAAATGATGCAGATATACTTTATCAGGATGAAATTCATGGTTCTCTGCTGTATCAGGCCGATCGGGTAATTGATCTGCTTTATACAAAATATCTGAAAGCAAAGATCACCTATGACAATGTGACAAGGATCGAAACCTACCCATATCCCAAACTGGCAATCCGCGAAGCGGTTTTCAATGCCCTTGTTCATAATAACTATGCCCGTGGCGTTCCGATCCAGATCAGTGTTTATGCAGATAAACTCTACATCGGAAACGATGTCAGCTATCTGGAAAATTGGACTCCGGAAAAACTGATGGGAAAACATAAGTCGATCCAGACCAACCCGGCGATTGCCAATGTATTCTTTCGCTGCGGGTTCATTGAAGCATGGGGACGGGGCATTGAAAAAATCTGTCGTGAATGTGATAAAAGCGGCAATTCCTATCCGGTGTTTGACATATCCGACTGCGGTTTCATGGTTCGTTTTGACGCCTTGAAGTCTGCCTTGATAGACAATGTCGCTCAGAATGATACCAAAGGTGATACTCAAGGTGGTACCCAAGGTGATATTCAAGGCAATGATCTTGATATATGGCTTGAAGCTGCAATCAGAAAAAATCCCAAGATCACAACTGAAGAATTAGCCCGCAAATGCAATAAAAGTATAATAACAATCAAACGACATATTGCTAAACTGCCGCATATTCAATTCAAAGGCAGCGGTTACAGCGGTCACTGGGAAATTATTACAGCAGGAGATAGTGAAGAAAATGAAAAAAAATAATCCTGCAATGAACAGCCTGGACACAAAATATCCACTTGATGATAATATATTTTATGGACATTTGATATAAATACACTTGGAATGCCGAGCTGATCGAACTCCCCGTTGCCGACTGGCCCGCAATGGACCAGCTGGAGGGATATCCCCGGCTCTACTACCGTCGACAGGTTCCGGCAACTCTGGCAGACGGCGGTACGGTCGAGGCGTGGGTCTACATCATGAACGAACTCCCGCGGCAGGCGACGGTCCTTCCGAGCGGCGACTGGAAGGACCGAAAGTGACTTTGAGCTGGGCGAATTGGCCGCCGCGGAATGACGTAATGCTCACGGTGTTCGGTTAAGGGTTTGAAAAAAAATCAAGCCCCGCCGATCCTGAAGACCGGCAGGGCCGTTTGCGCGTGGACTTATTCCACTATAGTGATATATATCTCAAATTTTTTGAAAAGCAGGGAAGGGTTATGAGACCACCCCTGACCTTACTTGCCAAGACAACGCCAATGTTACTGCAAGGATCGGTAGGAGATTTTTTCCCAGTTTTCGACAGCATTCCCGATTCGCGGTATCGGTACTGAACTGATCCTTTGAGGAGGAATTTCCCCGCAAAGCAATCGAACGACGGCACGCTGGGAAGCCGGGCAATCGTCGCAGGCGTGGATTACCGCCGCAGGAGTATCAGGATTCTCCATCAGCATGTTCTTATCATCGCGGTGACGAACTGCATCGATGAAAGCAATTCGTCGATGTTTCACGAGTTCTATGATTTTTACAGTTTCGGCGGGATCTGCCGCCCGGTCGAAATACGCCGATTGCGGAGCAACCGCATCACCGACTTCGTCATCACTCCGCTGGATGTCCGGACCGGCCGAATACGGATAAGGCTCGTACTCGAAAAGGCAGAAAATCTGCTGTGGCAGTTGAAAATAAACGGGACGGCCATGAACGTGCCGCCTTTCTCCGGCGATACGGTCCAATTTGAGATGGAGATACCAGGTTTGCCGCCGTGGAGTCCGGAATCTCCGATACTGCACACCGCGGAGGCGATCCTGCCATTTGACGATGCCAGTACCATGTTCGGAATGCGGGTGATAAGCTGGAACGACGGCATCCTGAAACTCAACGGCTGTCCGCTGAAACTCTATGGGGTATGCCGCCACGACAGCCATCCGGAATTCGGCTACGCGATGCCGGAATCGCTGGTGCTGGCCGACTTGCAACTGCTCAAGGAGGCCGGATGCAACTTCTTGCGGGGGACTCACTACAAACAGTCGGAATTTCTGCTCGACTGCTGCGACCGGCTGGGGATTATGGTCTGGGAGGAATCCTACGGCTGGGGCAACAGCGCGGAACAATGCGCTGATCCGGTATTCCGTCGGCTACAGGAGGAGCAAACCCGCCGAATGGTCGAAGAGAGCATCAACCATCCCTCGGTGATCCTCTGGGGATTCCTGAACGAATCCCGGAGCGACACCGACGCCGTCCGGGAAATAATGCGGCGGCTTTTCGATCTGGTCCACTTATCCTGCAATAAAAGCGACTTGTTTTCCGTCTTGGACTGTCTAGAAAATAGGGAAGCCCGGCAGGAACCGCATGTCAAAAGTTCATTTCAGATTCAGACAGGTTTTCAGCCCCGAGATCATCATCTGCATCGCCACGACGGCGATGATCAGTCCGGTCAGACGGATCAGCGGGCCCTGAAGATGGGTTCTCGTCAGCAGCCGGTTGATGGAACCGGCACAGACCATCAGCAGAAAATTGATCAGCAGGGCAAGCGAGAGCGAGGCACAGGTGGGCAGCAGACCGTCGGCCACACTGGCCGCGATCACGGCGGCGATCATTCCCGGACCAGCGATCAGCGGCGTTGCCAGCGGGACCAGTGAGATTTCGGTCAGCGCCTCCTCCAGCATCGAGTCCTGCTGGCGGTTCACAAAACGCCCTTTGCTGATCGCGGTCCAGCCGATCATGAACACCACCATGCCGCCGGTGATCTGGAGGGAATACAGTTCCACCCGGAAGATCCGCCCCAGCAGGAATTGTCCCGCAGCCGCCAGCAGGATCAGGATCAGCAGAGCTGCCGCCGTCGATTTCCAGGCCAGTTCGAAATTCCGGTACCGGGTCAGCGTCGGTTTATACGAGGCCAGGAACATGATTTTGCTAGCCGGATTCAGCAGGGCGAGCAGATAAAGAGAAGTTTCAAAAATCGAGCGCAAAGAGGTTTCCATTTGACCGTATTCTCCGTGTTTTTTCGAATAACATACTTGAAAAAAGCAATAATGTAAATATATTAAACCAACGAAATCAATGTATAGGATGTATTGAATTATGGAATTGAATCAGCTGCAGTATTTCATTCATACTGCGAAAGAACTTCATTTTGCGCGTGCGGCAGCCAAACTGGGAGTGACCCAGCCCTCGCTCAGCCGCGGTATTCAGACGCTGGAAAAAGAAAACTGATTTTCATAATCGTATCTTGTCAGCAATCGCTGCTCGCAGATCGGGTAGATCGAAATATTTCATGATGCCGGAAATCATGTACGACATCGGAGAGCTTTCCGCATCAGGCTCAGCCGGAATAATCATGCTTTCCCAGGATTCGGGCGTTCCGAACAGCCGGAGTGCCTGGATTTTGTCAGACAGTACGGCCGCGATCAGGGCTGGGATACCGCCGATTCCGTGCCCTTCCAGCTCGATATGCCCGGAGTACTGAGACAGCAGCTCAACGGTGCAGAGGATATCCTTAACTCGTCCACCGAGGATGGATTGTCCGAGCATGCCACCTAGCGCCGCATAATGAAAATCGAATCCGTAGCTGTCAAAGAAATTGGCACCGGCAGGCATGTTACAGGTCGTCGGCGTACATTCGCCGATGCCGCGGACATCCAGTCCGTAGATATCCATCTGATCTTCCGTCTGGTGTTCGGCAAATTCGGCAACAGAATCCTGATGCGGGATGCAGAGCAGAATCTTTTCCGAATCGGCAAAATGAAACCGCAGCTTCTGGAACAGATGCAGAACACACATGACCCGTCCGGGTTCCGTTTCCAGACCGAAGCGGCGGACCGTGACCGAAGGTACTCCGCAAGGCGAACACGAACGCAGAACTCTGTAATGGGGAAGGACAGGTTCATCCATACCCATGCAGTTGATGAGGATTCGGCAAATCTCTGGTAGCGTAAGAACTTTGCGTGCTTTCTTAAGCGAGGTGGTCTGTTCCAAGATTAGATCATGGACCTTGCGTTCATCCAATAGATTGGTCACTTCCCCGCCGGGGGCGGCGAAAGTATCCTGGTTTTCCGGAGGCGTGATTGTGCCTTCGGTTTTGGAGGGATTTTCCACTCCCGCCTGACGGCAGAAGAAGTCGTAGGCGGCTTCTCTCAACGTCACGGAAAGTCCGTGACTGGTGGGACCGATGCAGAGATCGATCCGGTCCTCACATCCCAGCAGACGGTAAAGACCTTTAAGTTCGTCCCTTACTTCCTGAATGCCGCGCGGATCGAAGAAGTCGTTCTTCTGCCCCAAGAGAAGGAACGGGCGCGGTGCGGCGGCAATCAGAAAATCCGCAATTTCCAATCCGTATTTCATGGCATTGGGCGGACACTGCTCGATGTCGGACGGCAGTTCGTTTTCGATGTTATACACCCAGGTGGTGACAAAACAGCTGGGGGCGGCGGCGAAAAAGCGGTCATCAACCGCAGAGACCCAAGTGGCGAGCGTTCCGCCGCCGGAATTGCCGTGAACTCCGACTCTGGCAGGATCGATTTCCGGACGGGTCAGCAGGTAATCCATGCCGCGCACTGCATCATAGGTACGCCAAGCTCCGAACCATTCGCCGTTTAGGAGCATCTGCTTGCCGAGGATATTGTGCTCGCGACAAGGATCGTCTGTAGGGAAACCCGGCACATCAAGGAACTGATGGCGTTCCCCTTGCCCCACGGGATCGATGGCCAGCACGGCGAAACCGCGTTGCGCGAAACCGCGTATCGCCGTCTGATAAGTAGTGGAGGCTTTGCCAACTGCGGCATGTCCGCACATGAAGAGAACAGCCGGAACTTTTCCGGTTCGTTTTTTCGGCAAAAAGAAATTACCCGAAACGGTATAATTTTCGCGGCTGTGGAACAGAATCTTTTCCACCGTGAAATCTGGTTCGTCCTGAATCCCGGTAATGCGGGCGTCCAACGGACATTTTTCCGTGGGGAACTGGAAACAGGCGCGGACTTTTGCACGTATTTCATTCACCAGTTTTTCCGCATCCTCGCGAGTTTTTAGTGTAGCCAGACGTTCTTTGCGTTCTGCCTGATTGCGGCGGACTTTTTCCAGATAATAATCCTGAACCGCCTGTCCAAAAGTAATTGCCATATCCGATCTCCTGTACCATTGGTTAATGCTATAAGTTAATTTGCGTGGAAAATACATCCTGATTACTTGCTGAGGAAATCCGCCAGCTTTTCCGCAATGAGGCGGTGTCCATCCTTTTTCGGATGGGTCGTGTCGTTGAAAAAACCGTCAATCGTCAGGAGCGTAAAAGCTTTGCTGAAGAACATCATCATACCTCCATAATGTATCGATTAAGTTGTATAAAATCAAGTTGAAATTCTGTTTTTTGATTTGATAAACTATTTTTATTTTATCAAGCAAATATTTTTTGTTAGTGAAATTTTTAACACTTTTTCAAAACCGAGGAAATCTGCGATATAATCACGAGAATTATCTGCTTTTATGTGGTTAAATTGCAACTTTATAATATGTATTATAAAGACATTTTTTAAGTCTCTTTTCCCGTACAGAACATTATGTATCACAAAAGGACTTCCGCTACCCTCCCCGAAAAGGAAATTTGTGCAACGGGAAATCATATACAACAGAAAAATTACGTGCGAACAAGTGTCAATGATGCTTTCTCATGTCTATCTTGACTTCTTCCCAAAATAGAGTATCTTCAACCAGTTTATTGTCGATTTCCCAAAAATGATTCATCACATCCTCTTTGCGGATACCTGCTGCTGAAACTTTTTCCAAATATACCTTAAGTACATCTGCTGCAACAGCTTCAGTTGCTTCAAGTGCATCGGCATTATTGCACAAAGCTGCTAACAGATTATCTGTGACCGGATTGGAAAACCATTCAAGCGGCAGCATGGTACATACGGTCAGCATTCCTTTACCTGTTTTTACGGTAAAAAGATGTGAGAAGTTACGGAACGTATCTGCATCAATGAAATCTTTTACTCCGTGAATAAGCACTTTCATACGGTCGCGAACCGGTTTATCAATGCCGAAAATATGTTCTTTAACCAGACCGGGGAAATCATCAAGATTAACTTTGTAAGTCGCCTCAAGCAGCGGCTGCATATTTTTGTTAAAGTAACGGTCTGCCGCAAGTGCTTTGCGGATAACATCATTCTGAATCACACCACCGAGGTTGCTGCCGCGATCCCAGATACAGGGCTTGAAGCGTTCTAAGGCACCCGGAAGATAATACTGCTGATCGGGATTATCGCGGTGATAGAACAGAATAACATGTTTCCCATTGCCAAGATGCTCAAAAACGTTATCATTCAAGCGATCTGTAATAACAGTGTTTTCATCAGTATCGGCATCAAACGAATTGAACCAGGCAGCAAGTTTTGCATTCTGCAATTCCAATTGCGGCAGAGATTTGATTTCAACATGTGGATAGAGCCACAAATCCCAACTGTTGTGCAATGCGATATTTCCGGAAACAAAATCGGCAGATACGACTGCTTTTCTTGCTGCTGATTCAGATTTGAAATTGAGCGTAAGTTCAGCAATCTTCTGCAAACCTCCGGCAAGGGCAACATCCTTTCCGGTATAAACAATTTCGCCATCAACTGAAACTTTTACATCACCACGGATTCTCGGTGACGGCAGGAAGTTGGAAACTTTGAGCGTCATTTTCACCGGATCATCAAAATAAAAAACTTCATTTTCAAAACAGCCGAGCAAAACGGCATCACCGTTGATGGCGAGCATCCACTCCGGAGCAATGAATTTATCATCATCAAAACAATCCAGAATACCGTTTTTATTTTCGTATTTCAGGCAGTCTGCAAGCTGAAGCATCTCATAACCTACCAATGCAGAATCCCGCATACGCTCAATGTAAGTTTTATAGCCGAGCTTTTTGAAAACTTGCGAACCGATAATGTAATCCGGCAGTTTGTGTTCCAATCCTTTGCGTTTGATCAAAGTCGGCAGTTCCGTCATAAAGCGAGGCTTTTTAATATTGTTGGCTTCCAGATACTCCTTGCCGACTTTGGCACAAAAATCGTCGAATTTTTTATTGAGAGCCTCATAGTCGGGAATGTCAATATAGTGCAACGCTTCGTGAGCAAGGACCGGACGCAACGGCACAGCTTCACGTCTGATTTCTGCACTGACATTTTCTGTCTTGCCGGAATCGGTCAAAGGGCAATCGTAGGTAGAACCGTTGAGCCGCCAGCAGTCATCAGTGATAAACATATCCTTGTGGTGCTTGTAAGGGAAGTAGTAAGCGATATGCTGTGCAAAAATATCTGCGGTCGGACGGTCATATTCCCCCCATCCGGAATTATCCATAATAAGTTTTCCCGGAGCAAGTTCTCTGCCGGTATCGTAAAGTTGGTAAACTCCGGGCTGGTGACCGGAATTATGCATTTCGTTACCGATACAAAAAATAGCCACAGACGGATGATTACGGTATTTCAAAATTGTATTGCGCCAATCGGCATTATCCATGGCGAGGGATTTTTTGTTTCCACCCTCATCAAACTCATAAGCGAATCCGATTTCCATATGAATAAAAAGACCTTCTTCGTCTGCAGCTTCCACAAACTCAAGGGAGGGAATCGTACTGTGAAAACGGACAAGGTTGAAACCATATTTTTTTGCCTGCCGGATATTTTTGACAGCGGCATCTTTTAGTGTTCCGCCGGTCATATTCGGATGTTCGTGAGCTGTGATCCCCCGGATGTAGCCGCGCATATAAATGCGTTCTCCATTGAGCAAAATATCTGTATTGGAAAAAGAGGATAATTCACAGAATCCGAAACGTTCCGTATAATTATCAGCTTTGATCGTGTAAAGCACCGGTGAATCAGGTGACCAACGGTTCAATTTTGCAGCATTGAACAACGCAGAAAATTTACCATCTTTTTCCGTCGTCCCCAAAAAAACTGCTCCGGCATCACACCCTGCGGCATCCAGAATCACCGGATTATGCAATGAAGAACTGCTTTCAACACTCAATAAACCGGCACTGACATAACTGCGAATGTAAACTTGAATATCACTCATCTTTTATCCTTTCTGTTGCAAGTTATAATTAACATCTTGTATTCTGGTATTCTTTGTGTTTTATATAAATAATAGAGCCGTACTCGATCTCAGACAACATTTTATCCGAAGGTTTGAAATATTCACACATAACGAAACTTCAATAAATATTGATCATTTCACGATTGAAGAACCTGACATCCTCCGAATATTCCGCACAATAATAATCATCATAACCGCTTCCAGTTTCCGGAATATCCTGTGCCGTATCACTCTGTCATACTTATTTTTTCCGGGAGGATGATACTTTTTTCCGGCAGACCGTTTTTCCACTGTACCGACACCTGAATATCGCCATGCGGAGTGGGGACTGTGCCCTGGATATCGGTACCGGGAATCAGCAGCGGAGCAAATTTTACCGTCTGCCAACCGGGAGATGTCTGCGTTACCCCCAGAAGTATCTGGGAGAAATGGACCAATGGATGGGCACTCCATGCGTGGCAAAAACTCAAATCATCGGAAAATTTCTCCGGAAAATTTTCCGGAGTGGTGGAAAATCCGGCATCGGTAAATTCACCCCACCACTGGCGGATACAGTCGATCACTTCCTGATAAAATCCTTTGACTTTCAGAGCTTCAAAGATATAAAACATAAAGTACGAACTGGGCTGTATCATATTTTTTCGGTCACTTTTTACCAGCGGCAGCAGGATATTTTTCAACCAGATATCATGGGATTCCGGCAGAATGTTCAGCAGAATGGCGATCGCTGCCGCGTGGGGAGAGCTGGTTTTTACCGGCGTATTATCCCTAGTCAGTCCGTCATAAAACATCCGGCTATCCGGTGCATAGAGATATTTGATAACAGCGGCACAGCCATTGTCTAACTGCTGTTGGATGCGGTCGCACATGGCGGCATCCCCTGCCGCAGCGGCAACGGTCAGCAATTTTTTCAAGCTCCACAGCCATATCAGGTTGTAAAGTGTCGGCGTCCCATTTTTGAATATTTCCGCGCACCAATCCAGAAATAACCAGTATCTCCGGTCAAAGGTCAGCAGTCCCCGGGGATTATTTGCCGCCTGCCGGGTGAAATATCCGCATATCAAATCGATTTTATCATGCAATTCCGTATAAAGAGCAGTACTGCCGGTTTGGAAGTAATGGGCCCAAATGGTTATCAGCCACATCGCCGAATAGTCCGGCAGGATACAGGTATGACCGGCAGTTGGAGCCATACCATAGGTCACTCCTTCGGGAGTTAGTTTTTCTGAAATCTGCCGGAGGCCGCGTGTCAGCAGTGCCGGATCGGCAGTAAGGCGGAAGGTATTTTGCGACTGTACCAGAGCATCTCCCCACCACTGGGCATTCTCCCGTTGTGGGCAGTCTATGTAACTGTCTACTGAGCAGCATTTTTGCGTATGTTCTGATATTTGCCATATTTTCTGCAGTTCTGGGTCAGAAGTTTCAAATTTTCCATGTATATCCAGCGGATAACGCACCTGCCGGATGGACAGACGGACTTTCAGCTCTCCGGTCTGATGCTTCCAGAGTATCACATACCGCAAACCCCATGGCAGAGTCAATTCATGTTTATTTTTTCCTTTGCGCAATATCAGCCGGCCGCCGAAAAGAGTTTTGGGATGGCAGGGGGAATCCGGGATATCCGGTTTTTCTCCATTGAGCCGTTCTCGGGTGATAAAGTCCAGCACTTCGCCGTCGCGCGGGCAATCGATTTCAAAGATAAGTTTGCCGACCGCTTCTGCACCGAAATCTGCCGTCAGAGCCGTTATATCATCATGAAAAAACAGAGTATCGCCTCGGGTATTATCCGGCTGCCACCGGAATTGTTCATTGCGGTAACTGTAGAATATATGGCGGTGTTTCTGCCAGTTTTCTTCTACCGGGCGGTGGCAGGAGTATAATACGCTTCTTTTTACCGGAATAATATCCGAAGTCAGCAGCGGAATATTTCTCTCCTCAAAACTATGCCAAGGCATACATCCGGCCACCCGCATCAAGTTGCACGGGGCGTTATTCCACGAACTATCATCATATTCCGGAGCGAACCAGTCGTCATCTGCCGGATTGAAGTCAAAAAACTCCTGAAAAGCATACTGCCCGGAACCCCGCGCTACTGCACAGATATACCCGGGGGCAGGACGCATTTTCCAGCCGGGACCGGAGGAAATATCCTCTTCTCCGATCCTGCCGGACAGCAGAAAGCCGTTGTCACCGTCATAAACATAGGTATAATTGCCCATCCCGAATTGGTAGAGCAGAGCCGCGATAACATTTTTGCCGCGTTTCAGATACGGGGCGATATCCAGCCGATCAAAAGGCCAGTGCGGCTGAAATCCCCGGGCCGGGCCGAAATTTACAAAATGACCGTTGACATAAAGTGAATACTTGGCATCCGCAGTTACGCATATTTCTGCATTCTCCGGTATACCGTCCAACTCAAAACTCCGCCGGAATTGGATCCGGCGGTCCCGTTCATCGCGTTCCGGTGACGGAGAACGCAACCAGTACGCTCCGGGAAAGATATCACCGGCATTGCTGTAATAATTCATAATCTCCTTGCTTGAGGCAATTTCAAAACTCCTCAAAAAATCTTAGAATTCATCGTTGCGATTCTAAAGCGGGGCGCTCTCAATCTCATCAACGCTGATTTTTCAATGTCTTTTCGAATTACTTTTGAAATTACCTCTCTTTATAAAAATTTACGGGTTGTCGACATCCCGGGAAAAATGTTCAAAGAGTGGCAGGTCCTCTCAGGGCCGTCGGATTTCCGAAAATCAATGTTTCCGCATACTAATCCATGTAACCGATGGTTGAACTTTTCTTCTTACTGTGTAACTTCGCTTTCTGAAAGTGAATGTTTCATTTGTTGTCTTTCTTTTCAGTTATTTTTGAAAATAATTTTATCAGTCATATCTTCCACCGGCCCAATATTGGGCAGCCATTGAATTTTTTGGTTTTACTGCGGCGTCGGTGGTAAACAATTGCAAATAAGGATTATCCAACGAAGCCTGTTTGGCTTCCACATGACCGTCGCCGAAGAGAATATTTACACTTTTACTGTGCCGTGAGTGCGGTTGTCCCCGGCCTTCTCCACTACCTTCGCCTGCTACGATATGGATACTCCAGACGACCTGACAGCCGACCTGTCTGATGGGATAATTTTTATTTGCATCAAAACTGTCCATCAGAATATAGAGCATACTGGGAAAACGTACTTCTGATTGTTTGAGTGAGCCACTGGCATCTCCTCTAGCTTTACTTCCGACAAAATATTGATTATAACCATAATGAGTATTACTAGTCGGTGATGAATTGCTTGTCTTATACGGTGGATAGTCAGCATTGAATGGCATGGAGGGACAGGCAAAGTTTTCTACACCAATGCTTTTGGTTGCCAGAATTGCATCACTCCACCCTTTCCGTTGTTCTCCACCGGGATATGTGACCGCTTGGTTTATCCAGCTATAATTCGGATAATAATCGTTATTGGTATCGGTGTAAACGTCAAAAGCCATTCCGAATTGCTTCAGATTATTGATGCAGCTTGCCGCCCGCCCGCGTTCTCTGGCAGAGTTAAGGGCCGGGAGTAAAATTGCCGCCAGAATCGCAATGATCGCGATGACCACGAGCAATTCGATGAGTGTGAAGCCGTGTGGCTTCACTTTCTTGATAGAAAGAAAATGTTCCATTTGTTGTTTTCTCCTTTTGTTTAATAAGGTTATGTTTTTTATGATTTCATTAATTTTTCGATCAATACATCCGGAGTCATGCCGGAATTAGTCAACATATCAACAATTTCATGCATAGGTATTTCCAGATGTTTCCTGACCATCCGTCCAAGATAACTGCTGTCTCGCAGACCGGAGAGTGTGGCACTCTCATTTACGCTCTTGCCGGTAAAAATCATTTGCAATGCACTTTTCAAACGCAATATCTGCAGATATTGTATCGGGGAAAATTTTGTCACCTCTTTGAAGTAATGACGGAAAGAACTTTCACTCATAGCAACATGCTGCGCGATCTCCTTCAACGTCAGTTTTTTTTCCAGATTTTTTTCAATGAAAGTCAGAGCCTTGCTGATGCGGAACGATAAGATATTATCCTGAAGCTTTGTCTGCGGCTTGCGGTTGCGCCACAATACTATCAGCAGTTTTACCAGCAGAACCGATATCATTTCCCGGTGTCCGGGAGCTTTTTCATCCAGTTCCCGATTCAATTCAAATGAGAGATCAATGGCTTTTTTCAAGCCGCTGTCATCCAGTTGGAAAATCCGGGTTCTTTCTCCGTATTCCGGAAAAAGATCTTCAAATTCCGGCATGCAATTCTTTTTCAACAACAGCTCATTATCAACGATATCCTGATGTATCAATATATTGAAGTATTTGGCACTTTGTATATTGTCGTAATGGTGTATCGAGCCAGGAGCATATACAAAGAAATCCCCAGGGCGTAGGATTTGTACGCGGTCATCTCTCATCCAGTCCAACACCATCCCATCCACGAAAATCACCAGTTCATAGAAATCTTCATGGCAGTGACGGGTGTCTCTGGATTTTTCCAAAGTGAGAAACGGGCGCATAAACTTGCACAATATCGGATACGATGTATACTTCGCCAATTTGAAGTGGTGATATTCCGGCTTCATCAGTTTCTCCTTTATCGGTGGCACACCCGAATGATTTGTCCAACATATTCAAATTCAGATTACCTTGAATTTCTTTTATTGCGTTTTACGGCAGTTCACCTCTCTTTTTTCAGCTTCTCCTGCAATTTTTTCGCATCATCCCCATAGTAAAAACAGCTTGTTTCATGTAATTCGGCATTGAATTCTATCCGGTCGGTATTCCGCGTCATTTCACCGGAAATGATATTCAGTACATCCGTTTTGCGTGGCAGTGTGATGACTTTTTTCCCGGGATAACGGGTGTGAAGCATCAGCAGAGAATCATTGGCTTCAAAAGGATCAAGGGTTTTGCTGTACCGGAATACTCCCGCCCGGTCAAGGATATCAGATATGAATTTCATATCAAGCTGCCACACTCCGGAAAATATGGAGAGTGCCTTGCCGGTCCGCATCGCTGCAATACCGGTCTGCCCGTTATTGTATTTGCCCAGCACTTCCACCCCGGGGGTGTTTACAGCAAACATCGGGGTGACGTTGGCCGCAGGAGTGCCGAGCAAAGAACCGTCATTGCGGATGACCGCCGCCGGAATACCATTGTCAATGCGGCTAAAATCCAGTCCGGTGAGCTCTTTCATATTGGCGGTACTGCTGTTTACTCCTTTGATATATCCTGGAGCATAGAGCCAGAGCAGTACGCAATCGCGTTGTTGAAGTTTTTTCACTGCGGCAAGAAATTTGTCATCGTATTTGAAACAGTTTATGAAGACATAGAGTTTGTAATTTCCCGGATTGTCTGCCAAATCTTCAGCAAGCAGCTGATCCACCGGAGCTCCGGAACGGTTGAAACGTCCCTGATTGCCGATGAAACTTTCAAAGGTCAGCACCGGACGGATCCGTTCCCTTTTGGCAACATTTCCATTGCCTTTATAGTACTGGTCAATGATACCGCTCCGCACCATCTGAGTGACTGGCGGCATGGCTTTGATGGATTCTTCACTGACAACCAGTGCGATTTGAGCATTACGGGCGGTGTCGTTATCCAGAATATGCTGTCCGGTGATTTTCAGATTATTGATGAGCCCGGCCATCGCCGGAAAAGATATCTCTGTTCCATAAATCAGAGGATAATAGTAATTCGGTGAATTGCGACAGATGGCGATCGCCATATTGCGCAGTTCCTGGGCGATAGTCTGTTTTTCTGTGATGGTTTGCCTCTGACTGCCTTTGACATCATAACTGTTGTGGGTTCTGGTATCATCTTCGCAAACCGGAATGATATTGTTTTTCAGCAGTGTGGCAAAAGGTTTCATCTCTCCGCAGGTATCCCCCATGTTGCGCAAAGGATAACTTTGGGGCGACATGATGTAATCAACCGCTCCGGAATCAAGAACTTTTTTCAGCGCGTAATGATTGCGGTACTGGCTCCGACCGGTATGGTGAAGCGTGGAAACGTAACCGTAATAGGTACCGATGACCTTGTCTTTGCCGACCAGTTCTTTGGTTTTCTTTGCCAGATGTAGCATGAAATCTGCGGTCATATTGGAAGAAAAGTCATTGTAAACTATCGCTTTAAGATGTTTTTTCTGCTCCCACAAGAGTGATTTGCCATCCCGTTTGCTCCGTTCCGCACCGGAAGGGACAGTGAAATTATCCAACTGCGGATATTTTTCTTTGGCAAAAGCGGCAAATGCTTTTTTGCCCGCCGGAGAGAAGTCCAGAGCTTTGCCGCTGGCCGATTCCCACCCCAACCATTCGATAGAGTGTCCTCCGGTGATACGGTAGCCGATGATACGGTTTGCATAAGGAGAATTTTCCAGATATTCTATGGCTTTCAACATCTGTTTTTCAAAATCCTGCCGCGCTTTGAGTGAAGCCAGAGAATATCTGTCGCTATTGGGCAGACCGTTTTCATCCTGACACATCTCATCAGGATTATTGCTGCGCCAGTCTGCCGGAAATGTGCAGTTCAGTGTCCACATAAAGTAGGCATCGGGAAAGTCCCTGGCTACCCGCTGTGCTTCATGGTCCAGTACATCGGTAAGGATCGTGTCACCTTTGCCCCACCAGTGTATAATCTGAAAATGCACGGTTGCCACATTGGCAGGGATCGGGGCATTCGACTGATATTTTGCCGGAGGATTGACCCATGCTGCAAAAAACGGTTTACCGTTGAGCTGAAACACCGGATTGCCAGAAGCGGCTCTGACCACCTGAAAAGTGTTTTTCTTTGCAAATTTCGGGTCACGGTCGATGCGTTTGATATCCAGTGTAATCTCTCCGGTACTGCCGGAATTTGCGGAAAAGATATCCGATTCCAGAGAAACGGTATATTTGTTATTAAAGTAAAGCGGTACCTGATAGTTGAAATCCAGAGTCCAGAGTCCATTTTCACCGGGAACGAAGTTGGATTTGTCAACCCTTATCTCATCCCGCCAGATCATATTTTTTTTCAGCAGTACCGATACCGTGACGGGGTTATCCGGGATTTTTCCTTTGCAGGTGATTTGAATACGGACACGTTCCCCGGCAGTAACTTTTTCCGGTGCAAGTGATATATTTTTTACCTGCTGCATATCACTGAAGTAACGGTACGGCAACCGTATCCCCCAGGGGGCTGCCGGCGGAGGAGCACAATGCAGAATGCCGGCCCAGGATGAATCATCGAATCCGGCTTTATTCCAGCCGGACTGTTCTTTGATATTGCTTTTGAAATTTTCGTCAGAATTTATTCTCTCACAGCTGCCGTCAGCATATTGGACATAGAGTTCTGCGATCACTCCACCATGGGTGTTTGTATTGAAGTAATGTATGCCTAATACATTTTTTCCCGCCTGCAGGAAATCACTGACATTGTAGACCTGACAGCTACGCCAGTCGTTGGAAAATCCGGCAGAATGGCCATTGACAAATGCCTGTGCGCAATCATCAGCAGTGTATTGCAGATAACCGTGAACCGGTTTTTCTTTCAATTCAAACTCCCGGCGCAGAAAAAATTCGTGGTGTTTGCCACCCCGGATCTTGTCTTCCGGGGATTTTATCATTTTCCCCTGAAAATAGTGCTTCCCTTCCTGGATATTTTTACTGCCGTCACGCCAGATCTCCGATTTCAGATTGGGCCACTGCGGGGCATCCAGTTTCGCTTCAGTTACTTCAAAGGAGTTTTTTTTTAACGCGACAAGGTCACGCTTCTCCAAAATCATCTCTTTTATTTCAATTTTCCCTCCCGGCGAATCAGTCGGGTCAAACCGCAATTGGATAATGTTTCCTCCGGTCAGCCAAGACTCCATATCTTTGGGGGTAACCGATACTGTGTGCCACTGGCCGTCTGCAGTCAGCGGGGCGATCCGGCAGGAACGGGCATCGGAATAAAACTGTTTTGGATGAGCAAAGTAGAGTTGCCCGCCGCCTTTGCCGGTACCTTCTGCACGGTAGGTGAATGTGAAAGTATTGTACAATTTCGGATCAATTTTCAGTTTTTTGATTCCGATATTGCAGTCTTTTTTGATATCGGTCAGAGTCAATATTCCGTCGATGACCTCTTTTTTGGTATTGTGAGAGTATGTCCACAAAGCGAAATTATCTTTATTCCAGATGATTTTTTCCGGAGGAGTGAAGCGTTTCTCAAATTTGAGTTCTTTTATTTCGATTTTTCCTCCGGCAGCATTGGTCGGGTCAAACCGCAGGGAAGTGATCATCCCGCCGGTACGGAAAGAGGTGAAGTCATCCGGAGTGACGGAAACCGTGTGCCACTGGCCGTCGGCAACCATCGGCGGCAGACTCCATTTACGTTTATCGGCGAATTTTTCCCCGGCATGGGAGAAAAACAACTCCCCGCCCCGTTTGCCCGCTCCATCGAATGCCCGGTAAGTATAGGTGAATGTATCATAATTTTTCGGGTCAAAATTGACTTTGTAGTTGGACATCCGACAATCAAAACGGATGTCGGTCATGGTTATCACTCCGTTGACGATTGTACCGGTGGCATTGCCGAAGTGTTTCCAATTCTGAAAATTATTTTCCCCATTCCAAACGGCAGGACCGTTATTGTTTCCAAATACGGTGAAAGCGAATAACAACAGTGCGATTTGACAAAGAGTTTTTCTCATCATTTTTCTCCATAATTATTGGGTTGAATGATTCTGTCCTCTGTATACTTTACTCGCAGAGACAGAAAAAAGCAATTACTATTTGGCAACATTAGAGGACATTATGGCATTGTTATCTGATTTGCAGAAAAATTACTATTTTTCACAGAGGTAGCTGTTGTAAAAAATCTTGGTGACGCATCGCGGCCGTGTTAGCACCTTGCTCCTGTGTCGGCGCAGCAACATCGTGCTCGAAACCGAAAATATCGCCTTCGATTCCATGGAAGAAATGCCACCGATGGGATCTGGTCTGGGACGCCCCAGTGGCTGGGGATGCAGGCTGACCGCGTTGCGCTTCTAGGCGACAGGCTGCTCCGCCGCAGATATGGGGCAGAGAGGCGAAAGGGAGATCCGGTCCTTCAAAAGCGCCTGAGGACGGTGCGGCGTAGCCGTTCCATCGCCGGTTCCAGTTGGGCGCGCGGCATGCCGAAAGCCAGCCGGAAGTGGTGCTGGCTCCCGGTGTACCCCTGGATATCCGCAGTATCGTAATAGTGCCCGGGATCGGCGGCGATCCCGGCCTCTGCCAGCAGATCATGCACCCCTGCCGTATCCAGTTTCAGTTCCGAACAGTCCACCCACAGAAGGAAGGACGCCTCCGGCCGGCACGCCCGGATCGGCAACCCCTCCAGATAGTGCAGCATGAGATCGGCATTCGTCTCCAGCTGTGCGAGAAGTTCTTTCAGCCAAAGACGCCCCTGGCGATATGCTGCAGTCTGGGCAACCAGCGAAAACAACGGAGGACGGCCGCATTCATGGCCGTATTCATAAAGTTTTTTCCGCAATTTTTCGCGCAGAGCGGTGTTGGCCGTAACAGCGGAGCCGATGTGGCAACCGCCGAAATTGAACGTTTTCGAAGGCGAAAAGACCGTGATTGTGCGTTCTGCCATGCCGGGAAGCGATGCGATTTCGCAGTGAAGATGCCCGGCGTATACCAGATCCCGGTGGATCTCGTCGCTCACGACGGTCACATCGTAGCGCCGCACCAGATCGGCGACCCCTTCCAGTTCGCCGCGCGTCCACACCCTACCGGTGGGATTGTTCGGCGAACACATCAGCAGGACCCGGGCACCGGACCGGAAATGTCTTTCCAGATCGTTGAGATCGAAGGTGTAATTGCCATCGGCCGTGCGGAGCATCTGGTTTTTGAGAGGGATCCTACCCTGCATCTCCGCGGTCCGGATCGACGGCGTGTGCAGCGGCGTCTGCACCACGACCCTGTCGCCGGGGGCGGTCAGCATATACATGGCGCATCGCATGGTGTAAAGGACGCCTGGCGTGGCCAGCAGGTGTTCCCGTGGGATCGTGATGTTGTGCCGCCAGGCATTGAAATCAATTATCGCCTGATAATCGGCTTCGTTCATCAGCGTGTAGCCGTAATTGGCGAAGTTGATCCGCTCTTGCAGTGCTTCACACACTTCCGGCGGGGAACAGAATTCCATGTCGGCGATGGTCATCGGTAAAATGCCGTCCGATTGGTTCAGCCATTTGCAGGCGGTGTACGGCCGCCGGTCTGTGACGGATTCAAAATCATATTTTCTCATATCGTTTTCTCCTGGGGATGTTCCTCTGCTTTTCTCAACAGACGGTTTTGCTGTCTCTCCGTATTTTCTCGCAGATCGTCCGCTCTATCTACGGGGATCTCAGAATCCAATTTTTCCGAGCCACGCACCGGTCAATTCCGGTCAACAGACCGCATCCGCAAATTCCAACCGGCCCTTCGCAAGACCGATTCCGTAGTGTTCGAAGGGAAAGATATGCAGGTCGGAGAGTTTGGCACTCTCATTGACGCTTTTGACGATAAAAATCATTTGCAATGCACTTTTCAAACGCAATAGTGCGATTTGCCAAAGATTTTTCTCATAGCTTTCCTCCATAATTATTGGATTGAATGATTCTGTCTTCTGTATACTTTACTCACAGAGACAGAAAAAAGCAATTACTATTTGGCAACATTAGAGGACATTGTGGTATAATTATTTGATTTGCAGAGAATCATTATTTTTTGAGACAATTTTTCGAGGAGTTTTGAAATTGTTTTTATGAGTGAGGCAATTTCAAAACTCCTCAAAAACTCTTGGAATTCATCGTTGCGATTTTAAAGCGGGGCGTGTTCGGTGGTTATTTATTCAATAGCTGAAATAGACAGGTTTCAAGGATTGCAGGTCAGATGTATATGCGGAATTTTACCCATTGAGTATAATGAATTTCGTCGACTCGCACCTTTCAAGCTGCAAGCAGAACCACTCAATGCCAAGGAAAAGAAATTATATTGAAGACATTGCGACATTACCGTTAGATTTCTGCCGGGAAACCAAAGTCGGCGACGATATTTACCAAATCGGGCTCCTGATTCCGAATAACGATATCTGCAGTGAACGTTCTACGCAGGGATATGAACGAATCATAGTCATCTGTAAAAACAGACAACATCATGCTGATGTTCTGGAACTTAAAATCTCCGAAACTCAACTTGCAGTAAAATATGTTACCGGTACCGTTCCGGCGGTGGGACCGAAAAATCCCATCAGACAGACTGCTCCCAGCATGAATGCAAATTTTGCGGAAAAGAGATCGCTGAGCAGTTTCGCCACGCCCAGAAAAACCGTCCCGGCACCGAATCCGGTCATGACCCGGCAGATTATCATCAGGTGAAAATTGCCGGTGACAGGGAAAAGTATGCTTCCGGAAGCGAAAAGCGAACCGCCGATCAGCAATATCCTTACTCCGCCGTAACGGTCGGCAAATATCCCCGCCAGTAATTGACTGGCGGCGTAAGAGTACATGAATGCTGCTCCGGTGGCGGAAATTTTTTGTGCATCAAAGCCCAAAGCCTGCAATTCGGCGAAAATCGTTGCCGGGACAAGCACTTTTGCCATACTGGTCAGAAAATACATGATGATACCGCAAATGAGTATCGTCATTTTTTCCGGTAGAGCGTTCCAGCCGGGATGGAAAGAGTCATTTTCGTTATCTGCTTTCCGGGTTATTTCCCTGCCGGAAAAAGTCTGGCGAAGCGGGCGGGATTGTTTTCTTTGCCGACAGCCTGCGGGAAACTGGCAGTATCTTTGATATTCAGATTGCTGCCGCAGTTATGACGGACGACCATGATATTCCAGACGGCATCGGCAGGGATATTGTTGGCTTTTGCCGCTTCGGCGAGCGGGAAAACGATTTCACTTTTCCAGCCGGCAGTGTTTTTTTCCGATTTGGCAGAAATTTTCACCGGCGCGGGTGCCGACGGCGCGGGATAGTAGATCATTCTGCCGGTGCCCCAATGGAAAAAGCAACTTTTCCGGTTTTTCACATCGGTCATAAGTTCCCACAGACGGGAGTCTTTTTCCGGCTTGATAAAAATTTGCAGCGAGTCGCCGAATTTGGTCAGATTGGTCTGATCGCTGACACTTTCGCTGACGGTATCCGCGTCGAGCATGTCGACTGAAATGTAAAGATTTTTTGCGTCGCGTTTGAATTTTACCGTGGCATCTTCCTGCGGCAGCCGGTTGAAATCATTCGGCAGTTTGGCGAGCATGAGAAACTGATACTCTTTTTCCGGTTCCAGTTGGAGCCGGACGATTTCTCCTGCCCGGGCAAAAAAAGCGGTACTCAAAATGGCGGAAATAAAAAGATTTCTGATTTTCATAGTTGATGATCCTTGTTTTTACAGTGACTGTTTGACAAACTCTATTTCAGCATAATATTCATACGCGTGATAGGTCAGCGCGCATTGGGGGAAACTGGAAAGTTCCCTTTCCGGCAGGTGACGGGTGTAATTGTAGCGCGACGAGAAAATCGTCCAGCGGTTGCCGGGAGCGAATTTTGCTCCGTGTTTTTCCAGTTCGCTGATCGGGATAGCGACCAGTACATCCCACGACTTATCCACATCGGTGGGGTCATTGAGGGTGCCGTCGAGTCTGGCATCGACCAGGATCGGGCAATCATTGAGCGCAAAACCGGAAGGCAGTCCCACCGTGGAACGCGCCGGATAGTGATAACGGGTGCGCAATTTGTTGGGTGTTCCGTAAACTTCCCAGTAATAGTTGTGGCCGGCGTTTTTGATAAAGATTTCCAACAGGTCGCCCTCGCTGTAAAACGCTCCGCCGTGAGCCGATGCCGAAGTGGTTATATCCGAGTCGATGAAATGTCCCCGGACATAGAGATATTTATCATCATAGAGATACTGCACATAAGCACCCTCTTCCGGGGCGCGGGCGATATCATCGGTCCTGGTGATGTAAAACATAAAAGGGTGTGCCGGCTGTTTTTGCCACACCGGGTTGTCGATCGCGGTGGCGAAATCCAGATTGGCGACTTTGGCGACTTTGATTTTGGGATGTTTCAGGAATCTGACTTTTTCGGCTTGTACGCTCGGGCACAGCAGACACAGAAACATGGTGATAAAGAGGATGCGTTTCATTTTGGTCCTTCGGGAATTTTTGTGGGTAAAAACCTTTATTCATAAATCTTCCCGAACCTTTCTTTGTTAATATACTTTTTGTTTAGAGTTAATATACTTTTTGTTTAGAGTTTTGTCAAGTCAGAAAGACCTGACACCATCGAATAAAAATGTTTTCAAATTGATGAATTTGACAATCGGAATAAACGTAAAAACAATCCAGAGCAAAATTTTCCATTGACTTCACTTATGAAATTTATGCTCCGGTAAAGTTTACCAATTGGCTTGATTACTATATGGACGGACTCGGCAATTTTCATCAACAGGATTGCTGTAAAGATAAATTTTAATAAACATATAATTATCTAATCAAAGTAATATCTCGTTTTTGAATGTTACGCATTCTTCTTTATAAAATACAAAATCTTCTAATGGCAGAAAACAGCAGAAAAAAAGAATGGTTTCAGCGTGGAAGTATCGCGATGATCGCCATTCTGGCGGCGATACTGCTCCCGGCACTGAACAGTGCCAGAGAACGCGGCAGATCTATAACCTGTGTCAACAATTTGAAACAGATAGGTTTTGCGATGCAGTCGTATTCTGATGATTACGAGGATTACATTCTCATCAATGGCTTGAGTGAGGTCATCCGCGGCTACGATTTGGTCCCGGAATCTTTTATCGGGAATCCGACCAGCGGTACCCGCAATGCTTATCATAATCTATTGGCATATTTGGGGTATGTTTCCAAAACAGCAGTTTTGGATTCATCCAAGCAATCTTCATTTTTCCTCTGTCCTTCAGATAATTACCCCAACGGCTCTAAATTATACAATGCTTTTATTTATGGTGTTTCCTGCGGAATGTATCTTGAAGACGGTCAGGGAGATACCGTTGTCAAGCGTTTATTCAAGAGGAGTAAAGTGAATAATCCTTCCCTCAAGCCGTATGTGATGGATTCCGGAAAAGCGGGAACTTTGGGAGTGGTTCCCCATTTCAGAGTATATCTTTACCCGAAAATCGAAAGCGGCGATGGTATTGCATACGGGCGTCATAATATGGATTGCAATATGCTCTATCTGGATGGTCATGCCGCTGCGAAAAGGGCGTGGAGTCTGGAACGCAGTGCCATCGGGCCCAGTTCCTGGCTCAATGATTTCCGTTATGCTCCGGTAGAGGTCAGAAGAGGTTACTTTGCCGCCATTCCTGAAGATTGATGAAAAAAAATCACCTGTGAGGTCATATTTATGAAAAGATTGGTTGTTTTTGCTGTTTTGGGAGTATCTTTGCTTTGCAGTGCCGCTCCTGTTATCCGTATTGAGGCTGAAAATCTTGCAGGGGATTCAAAAACCGGTTCTCTTTACCACTTTTCCGGCGGAAAGAATGCA
Organism: Victivallaceae bacterium; assembly: GCA_045605305.1. Classification (GTDB taxonomy): domain Bacteria; phylum Verrucomicrobiota; class Lentisphaeria; order Victivallales; family Victivallaceae; genus UBA1784. The sequence continues at coordinate 11,181 of JAZUPS010000180.1, read as the reverse complement.
GGCAAGTGGAAGGAACTTTCCGGCAGTGTCGAAATTCCTGAAGCCGGCACCTGGTCAGTGTGGATCCGTTGCAGTGCTTCGTGGAAGCATTATTTGAAATATGCTCCTCTTGCCAAAGCACAACAGCTGCGTCATTTTGCCATGGATATAAACGGAAAAACGTTGAAATTCGGTACTGAAGCCGATGCAAATCTGGCTTGGATCGAACAAAAAATCGAGCTTCCCGCAGGAACTCACAAATTTTCTCTGAAAAAAATCGGTATAGACCCCTATGTGGATGTAATCGTATTCACCAAAAATCCCGGATACAAGCCCACTCCTGATTCGCATGCGGTCGGCAAGCAGAAACTTCAGGATGCCATTGTCCGGTATGAAGCAGCAGAAGTATCAGCTGCAAACAGCACCGCAGAAATCCGTATCGAAGGTGAAACTCTTGCGGGTGATTTCAAAGCAGGTGTTCAGCAGCACTATTCCGGCGGAAAAAATGCCACCAGCTGGCAGGAACTTTCCGGAAGTGTTGAAATCCCGGAAGACGGCACCTGGTCAGTGTGGGTCCGCTGTACTACTGCATGGAAATACTTTTTGAAATATTATCCCCCTGAACTTGCCAAAAGCATACGTCACTTTGCCATGAATATAAATGGCAAAACATTGGAATTCAGCACTGAAACAGAAGCAAATTCAGCTTGGATCGAACAGAAAATCGAGCTTAACAAAGGCACACATAATTTCTCACTGAAAAAAGTCGGTATCAATCCCAATGTGGATGTGGTCGTATTCACAAAAAATCCGAAATATAAACCCACGCCTGCCCGGCATGTTGTCGGAAAATACAAATACAATGATACTGTTATCCGCTGGAAAGCTCCTGCGGCAAAAGCTGTTCCTGAAATCCGTATTGAGTGCGAAAATCTTGAAGGCACAAACAATATCTATTCACAATTTCACTTTTCGGGCGGCAAAGCTGCCCGCAAATGGCAGACTCTTGCCGGCAGTGTAGAACTCCCTGAAGGCGGTTCATGGTCAGTTTGGGTCCGCTGTAATACCACCTGGAAATATTTTGTAAAATATTACGGTGAGGCAAAAGCCCGCAATATGCGTCACTTTGCTATGGAAATCAATGGTAAAACGTTGAATTTCGGAACCGAACTTGATGTTAATTCAGCCTGGATCGAACAGAAAATCGAACTTCCTGCCGGAACGCATAAATTTTCTCTGAAAAAAATTGGTGTCGATCCTTATGTCGATGTGATCGTTTTTACCAAAGATCCGAAATATGAACCCAAACCGAATTGGCACACAGTAGGCAAACAAAATGTGGCTGATGCCGTTATCCGCCATGTTACTGCGGCGGAATCTGCGAAAAAAAAAACTTTTGACATCCCCCGGATCGCCGCTCCCAAAATTGACGGCAAGCTTGATGATTCTGAATGGAAAGGTGCAATAACCGGAGAACTGGTTATTGCCGGTTCCGGGGCGGCTCCCGCAGAAAAAACCCTTTACCGTATCGGCGGCGATGATAAAAATCTTTACCTTGCCTTTTGCTGCAATGAAAGCAATATCAAAGGAATAAAGACCACCTTTACCCACGAAGATAACCGTGACAGTGCCCTTTATTCCGATGATTGTGTGGAAATTTTCATCGACCCTTTTAACGATGGAATAAGCGGTAAATATCAATTCATCATCAACTCCAAAGGTGTCTTTTTTGACGGTTACTGCGGAAATAAAAACTTTCAGAGCAAACTTCAGCGCAGCTGCACTGTCACCGCTGACAGCTGGAATGTGGAAATCGCCATCCCCTATGAAGATATCGGCATCTCTCCCAAAGGTGCCGAAACCTTCATGCTCAATCTGACAAGAACCCGCCATCAGGCTCCCCGGGAATACTCCTGCCTTGTTGCGGGCGAAAAAGGAACCGGATTCAGTCATTTAAGCCATTTTTTGCCTTTCAGACCTGTTAAAAACAATACTCCTGTAACATTTTTTTCATTCGGCAGCGAAGTCAACCCTTATGTGTACTTTAAGAACAGTGATGAGAATGATAAAAAGCAATACTCCGTAACTCTCAGCGCCTTTGATAAAGAAGGCAGCAAAATAAAAGATTTCACCGGAGTCACCACTCCTGAAAAACAGGGCATGATCAACTGGAAAATCACCAAACGCAAGGTGGCAAGACTGGATTATACCGTATCAACTGCCGATAAGAAGACAATCTACTCCAACTCCTTCTCTTTTCCGCAATTAACTGCTCCGAAACAAACCAGAACGATCAAAGATCCGCTTTGTGAATCGCTTTTCAGCAACGAATACCGCAAGCAGCTTGTCTGCAACGGATATACCTGGAGCTTTGAAAATCTCGGACTTGGAAATGATCACGCTTTTGTACGTCAATATGCCATTGATTTTGATTTGGATAATTACGTCAGAATCTTGCTTGACACCGGAACATTTTCTCTCTTTACGCCCCGTTCTTTTGAGTGGTGGGATAAAAATTTTCCCGATAAGAAAAAAGATATTCCGGTGATCCTGATGCCACTGGTCAATCGCAAATTGATTCCTGCGGGAGTCAGTCAAAGCTTGTTTATAATTCCCGAAGTAAGAGCAGCTTATCTGAAAACTATCCGTGAATATGCCGCAAGACCTGAAACCAAAGTCCTTACGGTATGCGATGAAGTAGCCGTTCACCATGAAAGACTTCTGATAAGTGCGATGCACAGCAGTAAGAATGTCCTTCCCGCAATTCTTGCCATTGATGCAAAAATCAAAAAAGAGTTCGGTCAGGGGAAATACGGTATACCTAAAGCAGATGAAAAAAATCCTTTTGCATTGATCGCCTTCCGCCGTTTCCTCAATCGTGAAATGAATGATCTTTTCCGTGAAGCTGCGGCAGTTGCAAGGGAAGTGAAGCCCGATATCAAAATCATGTCTGACGATCCATTGGGCAGTGTGTGCTGGATCTATGACTTTACCGAGTGGAAAGATATCTTTGACATCGTTACCCATCAGCTTGACCCTCAAACTGAAAATATGGACCCGATGGGTTTTCTGACCCGTTACCTTGCCGACCTTTCAGGGGTCGAATATGTGTGGCCCTGCCCTCATGTGGAAGAATATTCCAAAAGTTTTACCCCGTCGGAAGTTCTTGATGAACTTTCATCTGCGATCCGCAACGGTGCCAACGGATTTCATTTTTTCCTCAATCAGACCATCGGCAAGCGGAGCAAGCAGAGATATCTGATCAGCGAATACTGGGGAGCGCCTGACCGTTTTGCGACGATGATGAATGTTTTGAAATTTCTCAAAACGACTCCGAAGTTGAAAGAATTCAAACGGGATGCCGCTATTTTTGTGGCAACAGATACGTTGCGTTCCTATGTGAAATCGGTTTTGCCGGAACGTGACACATTCCTGCATGGTTTCATCGGCAACGGAGCTGGGGTCAACTACTCGATCATCAATGAAAACAAACTTGCAAATCTTGAGCAATTCAAAATCATTTTTACCTCCCAATGCAAATATATTCCGGAAGATGCGTTGAAAAAGTTGCAAAATTATGTGACAAAAGGCGGAACGCTGGTCGTCCTTGACCCCGAAGCCTTCTCATTCACTCCGGAAGGTAAATCTCTTGAGCAGGAAAGAATCAACTTCCTCGGAATTTCCGCGGTTACCGGAAACGGAACAGCTGAAAATATCAAATTTGCCGGAGAGGAATTGTCTTTCCGCGGAGCCGGATATATCAAAACTAAACTTACACCGGATGCTCAAGCAGCGGCAAAATTTGACAATGGCGATGCGGCGATCATCCGCAAAAATCACGGCAAAGGAAAGGTCTTGAGCTTTACTGTGACTCCCTGTACTGCAAATCTTGCCGGAAATAAAAGCTGGGATAAAGCCTTTGAAAATATTTGTGCTGCCGCCGGTTGTGAAGTCAACTCTCCGATTTGGCGGTTCCGTCTGCCGGAAACACTGGCTGCCAAACTCCCGGAGGTCAAAGGAGTATGTCTGACCGACAATTCTGTCTTATGGCGGAGTTTCAAAATGGATCAATCCAATAATGCAGACATCGGCGGCACTTATACGATATCCCCGAAACCGACTTGGGTTGCAGATAACGGTTCGGAAAAAATTCCTTTCAGCAAGGGCAAATTGACCGACCGTCCCAGAGCTGCGATGGGAGCAAGTGCTTCTCTGGGAGCTTCTTCATGGACAAAATGGGCAGTTGCTTATAACCCGGGAAAAGAGCCGATCACTATTGATTTCAATTTCAATCAGAGACAGGCGATCAAAAAAGCGATCCTGTGGTGTTACGGCGATGTCAGAAATTATGAATTTTCTGTGGAAGGACAGAAATGCTCCGTTACCGGCAAAAACAAGCCGACCATGATGATGGAAAAGATCGAATTGATTTTGCCGCAGGCAGTCGTTTCAGACAAAGCTCAAATCAAAATCAGCGGCGGCGATAAGCGCTTGGTTATTGCCGAAGTGGAAATATGGGGCGAATAAGCATATTGTATCGTAAAGCGACTGGTTTCTGCCTGTCTGATAACTGCAGCTTACTCTGTTTTTGCCTGACCGACGGTGTGCCGGGGATTGATCAGCTCCACCGGGGAGTGTATCTTTATGGGGGCAACGGCACTTTTTTCGATCAATTCGATAAGTTTGGTACATGCCGTAAAGCCGATGGTTTCCGGGAACTGCCGGATCGTGGTCAGGGGCATGATCGTATTAACAGTCTGCATATTGCCGAATCCGCAAATGGAAAAATCCTGCGGCACTTTGATGCCGAGGGAGTTTAGGTGCAAATACAAATGCATGGCAATGGTGTCACTGTAACAGAATGCTCCGGTAACTTTCCGGGGGAGAGATGAGATGGAATCCCACAATGCCCGGATATTGATTTCGTTATCCAGCGGAATGGAAAAGAAGAGTTTTTCCGGATGGGGGATGCCGTTGTTTTTCAGAGTCCGGATAAAACCGTCGCACCTGCCGCCGGTGCTTCCATTGGGGTTGTCGCTGATGATGGCGATATTTTTGTGACCATTGGCGAGAAAAAGTTCGGCTGCCTGTCTGCCGCCGTCGGCATCATCGGAGGCGATGAAATTGGTTCCGAATGGGTGCAGGGCGTTGACTGCGGGGAAGGGGAACGTTTCCGGCGGCGGAGCGCAGGCGCTGAAAAGAGAGCCGCAGATACCGGCATGGGCGATTTTCTGCCATTGGGGGTCTTCGGGGTAGGCGGCTTCAAAGTATTTCAAGTCGTAATTTGCGGCTCTTGCGGCGGATTCTGCGCCTTTGAGCATCTGGGCGCAAAAAATACCGGCAGAGAGCAGGGGCAGCCGGTAGGCAATGACCCCTTTTGCCGGGAGATGCAAGGCGACTTTGCTGCCGCCGCGCCCTACGGTACGCACGATCAAACCTCTTTCTTCCAGCTTGGCAACTGCTTTATTGGCGGTTTTGCGGTTGATCTGATATAGTTCCGACAACTCATATTCCGAGGGGATCTTTTCTCCCGCTTTCCAGGTGCCTTCCCGGATGAATTTTTCCATAAGATCGGCGATTTCGGTTTCTTTGTTCATAAAAATAACCCATCTGTTAAACTTTGAAAATAATTTTTACAGCTATTGTTTTTTGTAATTACTGTGCGTATATTTAATTTAGCACAGAAAAAATACAATGCAAATGGATGGGTCGTTAAAATGGGAAAATAGTTTCCCTTGGCAACAGGAAGGAGGAAAAAGGCGAAAAAGTTACCGCTTTTGTTTTGCAACTGAAAAATAATTACATCAATCAGAAAAGGAAAATTGACAAATGAAAAAGAACATTGAAAAAAACAGTTTCCGCCATGGCGGAGTAAAAGTTTGCACTTTTACTCTTATTGAACTTCTCGTGGTCATTGCAATTATTGCGATACTTGCGGCGATTTTGCTCCCGGCGCTCAATTCCGCCCGTGAACGCGGCAGACAGGCAAGTTGTATAAACAACCTGAAACAGACCGGTTCGGCTTTTTTGATGTATTGTGGAGATTGGGAAGATTATTTCCCGGCAATATATAATTCCGGACGCAACGGGAATTGTCCGTGGCGCATGGATGAGGGACTTGCCGGTTACACTTTGCCGGTACAGCTTCACCCATATATTGCCGGAAACACTGCCCGTGGCACCGGAATCGTCGGAGATCCCGGACTCAATGGTGCATGGATATGCCCCTCCATTGAAGGATACAGCTGGAACGGTTCTCCTTTCTGGTATGATCACAACCGTTTTCTCGGTGCTATGGCTGTCGATATTAATTGGGGTGTTGATATGAAAGCTGCGCAAAAAACTTCAAAAGTGACTGCGTCTCCTTCTGCTGTGGTAACTATCCATGATACTATCCCCAATAATTCAGTTATTGCCAATGGAGATAATATGGGTTCTGCTCACGGCAAAAACTACAATATGGCAATGGTTGACGGTCACGTTGAGGCAGTAGAGGGTAAAGAGACTCCTGCCGGAAGCAGGGTTTACCGGTTGACCTGGTACACAGACAAATGGTTTGCCCCCAACAAGGAAGTTCATTAATTTGAGAGATAAAAATGAATAGAATATTTATTGTATTTACGTCAGTGGTTCTGCTGGCTTTGTCTGCCGCGGCAGATGTCGCTCAGAGCGCCGCTGAAACCTTGAAAATGATAAACGCAGCCGATTTGACTCCGGTATCCGTGAAAACCGGAAACGGCGCGGCTGCCGATGATCTGAGTGTGATCGTTTTGCCTGAAAATGATGTAAAGGCATTTCAGCAGATGGTCTATGTCGCCGATCAGGAGCGTTATCAGAAGTATTATCAGCGCCCGGTAAGTGCGATAGCTGCCGATCAGCTTCAGCTTTTCTGGGAAAAAGTTACCGGAAAAAAACTGGAGATCGTCAAGGCTCTTCCCGAAGGCAAAAAAGGTTTCATCATGCAGTTTGATGAAACTCTGCCCGCTGAAGGATTCCGCATTGAGTGCAAAGATGGCAATGTGTTCATTTCCGGCGCAGTTCAGGGAAAAGAGTGCTTTGCTGACAGCTTCTATTCGCTGATATTTGCGGTGAATGACATTCTGGAGCGCTTCTGCGGTATCCGTTTCTATTATCCCGGTGATGACGGTGTTTATGTACCGGCTGGAAAACGTCAGATCGTTATTCCGGCAATGAGTTATCAGGATGCACCCTTATTCAGCAAAAGACAGCTTTCCGGGGTCTATGAAAACCGCTGGAAAGATGGCGGAACTCCTCCGGATCACACCATCCACATGCTGCGTTTGCGTAATGGCGGCAGCGGTTATCTCGGTGCAAACCGCACCTTTTACCATACTCCGGCGGATTTGGCAGCCAATCCGAAAACGGTCAAAGAGGTTTCTCAAAACGACCGCAAACCCCAGATGCCCTGTTACTCTGCTCCGGCAACTTTGGAAGCGTACCTTGAGGCGGTGGATAATTACTATGCCAAACGGGGAGAAAATAACGAGTGGCGTTATCTGAAAAAAACTATCCTGATGCCGCCGGAAGCGAAAATAATTCCCTTTTCGCCCCTTGATTATCCCATCGCCTGCCGTTGCGGCAAATGTGTACCGCTCAGAGATGACAAGGCGCCTTTCCATGCTCAGGCTTCCCGGGTCTATGCGGATTTCATCAAAAGAGCGGCACAGGCGCTCAAAGAGCGCTATCCGGATAAGACCTTTTACATTCTGCCTTATTACAACTATGTGGAGTGCCCGGCGGGACTTGAATTGCCCGACAATGTTGCCGCTCAAGTCTGCCTGATGTATGGTCACTCCCTCTGGAACGATGCCAAAATCCGGGAATGGACTTTGAATTGGATCCGTTCATGGAGTCGCGCCACCGGCAAAAAGGTCTACCTCTACAGCTATCCCATGTGGCCGGATATGGAGGTGAAAATGCCCGCATTGTATTTCCGCAATCTTCCGGCATTTGTCAAAGATACCGCCGATATTTCCAGCGGTTTGCGTATGGATTCCCTCCATGATTGGAGCAAGGAGTTTTTCAATCACTACTGCCACTACAAATTGATGTGGAACAAGGATTTCAATGTTGAAGAAGCATTGAAGGGCATGTGCCGCAATCTTTACGGCAAAGCCGGAAAAAGCATGTATGATCTGTACGATCTGGTTGGAAATATTTTCATCCGTATCAACAGTTCCAACAATCCGGCGATCCTTGACATCGGTCCCTACCGTTGCGGCACTATCCGCCGGAAAGGTTTGTATGAAAATCTGGTCGGCAAAAAAGAGATCACTGCGATCGAAAAATTTATTGCCGATGCCAGAAGTGCGGCTGGTGAAAACACTCTTGAACGGCGCCGGGTGGAATTTTTCGCCAAAACCTTCGATGAGTTTTTGCGCGACTGGAAATTTACCAGCAAGGGCAGTAAAATCAACGATTTGAAACTGCCGGTAATTTCCGGAGCAGTAAAAATCGACGGCGTGCTGGATGAACCATTCTGGAAAGATATTCCCGAATCATCCTTTGTTATGGCACTGCCTTCCCATGTGCCGACTCCCGAAGAGCAGACTAAATTCCGTATCGCCAGACGGGGAAATGCTCTGGTTCTCGGATTCCGCATGGAAGAGAGCCAGATGGCAAAGATCGAAACTGCCAATCCGGTCTGGGGCGGTGATGTTTTGGAACTTTTCATCGAATTTGCTCCCGGCAGAGTTTACCATATCGGTATCAATGCCAAAGGTCAGGTGACTGATCACTACGCCATGGGAGCGGGCCCTGCCAAACGTTCCGGCGCTCCGAATTGGAGCTGCCGCAAAAATGCGGATAACTGGGTGATGGAAATGTATCTGCCGCTTTCATTCTTTGGCACCGATATTGACTGGAGCAAAGTCCAATATATCCGTGCCAATTTCTGCCGCGGCAGAAAAGTTTCCGGAGTTCCCCATCTTTGGACACGCTGGCAGACACAATTTACCGGAGATAACTTAAACAGAGAAGCCTTTGGAAAGCTTATTTTGAGATGACTGAGATGACTGAAAAAAATTACAGAAAATGGTTTGAACAGTGCCGCTTCGGCTTGTTCATTCACTGGGGACTTTATGCCATGCGCTCCGCTCACGAGTGGCAGCAGAGCTTTGACAAAATGCCCGCAGAGGAGTATGAAAAACTTTACTTCAACCGCTTTGAACCGGATCTTTATGACCCGGTTCAATGGGCGGAAACCGCCCGCTGTGCGGGGATGAAGTATGTGGTTATTACTGCCAAACATCACGATGGATTCTGCCTTTGGGATACCAAATATACCGACTTCAACAGTATGAAAGCTCCCCTTTGCCGCCGGGATCTGATCGGTGAAGCGGTTGCCGCTTTCCGTGCCGTTGGTATCAGGATCGGGATCTATTACTCTCTGCCGGATTGGCATCACCCCAATTATGTTATCGACAAGCGTCACCCGCTGCGGGATAACAAAGTTGAGCGTGATTATCTGCCCTACCGGGAGTTTCTTCACAATCAGGTGATGGAGCTGATGGAAAAATACTCCCCGGATATTCTCTGGTTCGACGGGGATTATCCTGACACCCGCCATATCTGGGATGCCGAAGAGTTGAACCGCAAGATCCGGGAAGCCAATCCGGATATTCTGGTCAACCGTCTGCCGGGATTTTCCGATTTCCTTTCACCGGAACAGAATATTCCCGATGGCAATGACAATATGGTCTGCTGGGAAGGCTGTCAGGTTTTCCGGGGCAGTGCATGGGGTTACGACCGGGATGATGATCATTGCAAAAGTGCCAAAGAGATCGTGGAAATGCTCATCCGTCACGTTTCCAGAGGCGGCAATCTGCTCTTGAATGTCGGGCCCGATGCAAGAGGAAATTTCCCCGAACTTATGGTTGAGCGTCTGAAAGAGGTCGGCAGATGGATGCGTCTGCACAGCAGAGCGGTTTACGGCTGTACCATGGCTCCGGCGGGAATGGTTTCCCCGCAGGATTGCCACTATACCTGGAATCCGGAAACTAATCGGCTCTATCTGCACTTATTCTCTTATCCCGACCGCCGGGTGCGGCTTTGCGGCATAAATGCCGGAGAGGTGGAGTATGCCCAGCTGCTCAATGACGCTTCTTTCCTCTCTTTGGGAGTTGCCAAAGACCGGATAAATATCAATGGAGCTGTCGATCAGGCAGGTTCATTGATCGTCAATCTGCCGGTGAAAAAGCCGGATGTGGAAGTGCCGGTGGTTGAACTTTTTATGAAGGATGATTTCGCAGAATAAAAAAAGGGGGAAACTGGCGGAACTTCGCGCGATGCCTCAAAAAAGGCTGGCGGCGGTTCCGCCTGTTTTTTATCACTTTCTGCGGCTGTCAAAGGATGATGCCGGGAACCCCGCTTTATTATACAGCACACTTACGGGCAGATTCTGCATGTCGCACCTCACTTGGTCAGCTGATGATCCCCATCTGCATCGTAGTGATCACCTGAGTACCAGACCGGAGGCTGATTACGCTTCTGCCGTTCAAGCCAGCCGAAAGCCGGTCCCGGGAGCAGGCTGTGACCACCCTCAAACAACGTGAGGCGCACTTTGCCGGAAACCCGGCGGAAAAGCACTTTGCAATGTCCGAATGCCGGATCATCTTTTTCTTTGTATTTCAAGTGTTCCGGGACAGCTTCATTTTTATCCATATACGCCATATCTTCTTCGGATATACGGTCTTCCGGAGCTGCCAGCGCGTTGAACGCTCTTACCGCATGAGATACCGGCACTCCGGGGTGTCCATCATGGATACCGGTAGCTATATCAACTATCCCTTTGCCGTTTGCCGCCGGCAGGTGAGTCAAAGGTGAACGGTGACGTGCCTCTGCGGCGGCTTTTTCATCCTCAGCCGGGTCGCCGCCGCAGGCGCACATGATGTTGTAATCGTAACTTTTATCTTCCGGATTGGGTTTCATGCGGTTGATTTCGGCGCACCACCGGGCAATGTCGGTAATGGGACACCACGCGGAAACGGCGCTCCACAATTCCGGTTTTCTGCCTGCCATCAAAAGTGCCGCATGACCGCCGCCGGAACCGCCGACCAGATAGATGCGCTCCTCATCGACCCGGTAATTTTTCCGGACAAATTCCACAGCGCTTTCCAGATCGGAAACCACCAGATCCGATCCGCATGCTTCCGGAGTATTATTCGGTCCCCGGAAGTAGGG
>JAZUPS010000179.1:0-3570 GCA_045605305.1 Victivallaceae bacterium | reverse complement strand
GGATTGGCAATGGTTTTGTAAGCGGCATTGCAACTCAAATAAGGCGTAAAATAATCCTTGCGATCGTAGATGGACAATACTACATCTCCATTGACCAGCATAGGATTGAGCGATTGGGCAAGAGTCCAGTAAACCGCATTGGAACACTGTACTTCATTACCGCCAAAATCCTCCTCGTCATCCATATCCATATTGAGATCGATCTGTCCACCGTGATTTCCGGCGATGAGCAGATTTTCCCCTGCTTCTTCGGAAAGGGTACAGTAGACACTGCGGCTCAAAGTCTTATCTTCGCCCAGTACGAAGGTGGCATTCTTTTGCGCCGAGGCTTTACGCAGCATCCGCTGGAAAATATTGTTTTCTCCGGAGGGGAAACTCTGACCGTTGAAAATCAATGTTTCAAAATCAAGAGCAATGTCGCTGGCTTCCGCAGAAATTTTCTTCAGCAGTTTATCCTGATAATCATCCAGAATCAACGCACTGCGCCCCAGAACCGGAGAGCCAGACTCCATCAGCAGAAATTCACCGGGCATTGTCACCTGATCGCAGAATTCCTTATTTTGGAAGCCCGCAACTTCGGTAAAGATTTCCCGCTTGTTTTTCATCACGATCCGGGTCGTCACATTATCTTTGATCGCACTTGGCACATTGGCGGGATTCTGGGTAGCAAGGATCACATTGAACCCGGCGGCACGACCTTCTCTGATAAGTTTTTCCAGATATTTGGTGGCATCATATTTTGTTGATTCATCTTCAAAAAGGATTTGAAATTCGTCGATCACCACAGCGATACGGGGAGCTTTGCCGCCTTTTTCCCACAATTGTTCCAGATTTGCCGCATTGTACTTATTCAGCATGGCGGTATGCTTTTCATAGAGCTTGTAAACGCCTTCCAGAATACCACACGCTGTTTCCGGATCGCCTTCAATAGCAATCACCCGGGCATGGGGAAGTCTGGCATCGGCATAACGCTTGAATTCCACACCTTTTTTCAAATCGATCAGAAACATCTGCAATTCATCCGGACGGTGCAGATAACAGGCAGAAGTGATAAGTCCGTGAAGCAAATTGGATTTACCGGAACCGGTACCGCCGATGATGAGGGTATGTCCGGCGATCTCCTTATCGCAGAACCAGCTGGCGACTTCGCCCCGGGCGGTCTTGCCGAAAGGCACTTTGAGCCGGTTGTATGCCGCCGCAGAAAAGATATTTTCTTCCGGCAGAATTTCAGAAAGATTTACCGCAAGGTCGATATTGGCAGTGATTTCCCGCAAGCCCAGACAGAGTTTGCGGACCTCTTCGGCAGTGGTTTCCATGCAGCGGAGTGTGCCGGTAACCTTAAATCCGGGATGTTCAAACTCCACGATCTCTTTGATGGGAGTTGCAACCACTCCGACTTCGGTCGGGTGCATCGCCATAAATTTGATATTTTCAGATACCGCAGGATCTTTTTTCAACTCTTTGAAGCACTCCACATTGCCGGAAATAACCACAAAAACACCGCATTTTGCCGCATTTTTGATGATGAAAGAGAGATTTTTCAAATCCTGTTCTGAATTGGTAGAACCCGGCTTGATAAAAGTATCAAGAGCATTGATCAGCAGCATCTTGCGGGGAATCGGCAGCGTGCTGTTGACCTTGTTGAAATCCTCAATATATTCATATTCATCGCCCAGCAGCTGAACCGTGCGGGTGATACATTCATCCTGATAACTTCTTAAAAAGTCTTTCAGAGAATTTGGATCACGGGAGACATTGAGGGTGATTTTCACCGGAGCTTTGGCATTTTTCTTTTCCCCGACCAACGCCTTCTGAAATTTGGTCATAAAGTCACCGTTGAAAACCGGATCGACCACGGCGATCTCCATTTCCCCTGCGGTGGTGTTCCGCATAAATTGGGAAATTACCGTATCAAAAAGCAAGTGCAGTGATTCCTGTTGAGCTTCCACATTTCCACCAAGATAAATTGCTTCCCGGCGGTGAAAACAAATAGGCAGTTGAAATTTGATGGCATCAGATTTGTTTGGTGTATAAAACGCATCAACACAGGCAATGGGGAATTCCAGACATTCCGTATTCGGACGGGACAACAACTCTCTGACTTCCGCTTTGACAGCTTTGTGTTCATCCCGGTTGCCGTCATTGTAATAAGCACTTGCCGGATCATCAATAATAGAGAGCAAACGCTCTTCTTCTTCGCAAGACAATGCCAGCGGCAAAGATTTCAAGGCGGCAAAATATTGAGCTTCATAATGCCGCATATTATTCAGCCATTGGGATTTTTTGTCTTTCCAATATCCGAGGGCACGGCGGTTGCCGCTTTGTATTTGTTCTTCATACACACCGAGGATATAATCGCCCATATCAGCGGTCAAATTCCGCAGGGTGATCAAATTTTGCAATTTCTGCATCCGGGAGCCGAATTCAGCATGGAAATTTTCCATTTCTTCAAGATGTTTTTCTGAATCCTCTGCTGAAATACGGAACGGTTCGGCGTAGGAGGTCGATTTGATTTTTTCCACCGTCTGTTGAAAATCTCCGTAAGATGCCCCCAACTCTGCCGCAGGAATATTAGGATTGAGCAGCATTTTTTTCAGTATTTTGAAAGATTCCTCAATTTCTACCGGAACTGTTATTGCAGGCAAGGAACGTTTGACTCTGGAAAGAGTGTTTTTATTTTGTTCAAACCATTTTACAAACTCTTTCACATATTGCAGAAAATCGGCATTGGCTTTTTCAATATTCTTTTGGGTATTGATTTCCACTTTTGCAAGAAAAGTTTGATTTTTTGCATGGATTGGAGAACTTTTGTAATCAGCTTCATAAAAGAAGGGCAAAAGTTCAAGATGCATCTTATATTTTTCAAATTCACTGATCATAAATTATTTCCCCGGAATATTGTTTATCATTTGCGATACATTGCTTGCACTGGCATCAAGTTGCGATTTTTGAGCTTCCAAAGCCACGATTTCCTGTTCCAATGCATCACACTCGGCACTGATTTCTTTGTTTTTTGCATCCTGTGCCTCATCACGCATTTTGGCAGCATTGATGTATTGGGTGATTTCACTGCGGTAAAGTTCGTTATTCTGCTGTTGGACCGCTGCTGCCGCAGCATCGTCACTTAATTTATTGATATTGTCCATCAAACCGCCAAGCACGCCGTCAGAGAAATTGATGCCGTTGGCATCGAGCCAGTTGGCAGAAAATACATTTTGCACTTGTGTTGTATGCATAACATTCTGCTGATGAGTGGTTTGTATGTCAGAAAATCTCATAATTTTCCTCCATCCAGCGAATAGGTTTCGTAATCATACATCAAGCCGGAAAGTTTATCCATAATTGCCGCATTGTCACAGAGATTATCGCTGGCATTCCGCTGAATACTCAATGAGTTATCGGAAAGTTCGCCCAGACTCCGGGCTGATTCTTTGGCTTTTTTCTTTGTTTCCTGATATTTATCCACATGCTTATCGTGCGCTTGAACTGCTGTTTTTTGATTGTTTTCAGCATTGGTGTAATAAGCGGCAGCCTTATTTTTCAAAGCGTTTGCTTCTGAAACTTTTTGTT
>JAZUPS010000178.1:0-19000 GCA_045605305.1 Victivallaceae bacterium | reverse complement strand
ACCATTCCCGGCAAATGGGTGGAAGAGTGGATTTTCACCGGATGCTCCGGGGTAAGTTTCCAATCAAATTTCACTGTGTCCATAGCAGAAATATACAACTCCTTTGCTATAATATACCACAAAATCCGGTTGATTCAAACGCTTTTCCGGAATATATTATTTGCAAGAGCAGAAAGGAGATCGTTTATCTATGAAGTGCAGAATTATTCTCATCGGCTGCGGCATTATGGCAAAGCAGCATGTGGCGCGTTTTGAATCGGTTTTTGACCGGGTGGAAATAACCGCCGTGGTCGATTCAGTTTTGGAAAGAGCCCGGGCCGTCTCCGATCTGCTGCCCAATCATCCCCCGGTTTTCACCGATTACCACGACGCATTGAAACTTGGTGATGCCGCACTTCAGGCTCTGCCCCACCATCTCCACGCCCGATGTGTGATCGACTGTCTCAATGCCGGACTCCATGTCCTTTCGGAAAAACCTCTTGCCAACAGTGAAGAGGAGTCTCTGGCAATGATCGAAGCCGCCAAACGTAATAACCGCATCCTCATGGTGGCTTACTGCATGAGGTTCCATCCTCTGCTCCGGGAGATGCGCCGTCTGATCAGAGAGGAGACCTTCGGCAAATGTTTTCAGCTCTCTATCTGGACTGAACAGCTCACCATGCTCCGCAGTGACTGGCTGGCAAAAAAAGAGACCCTCGGCGGCGGACAGCTCTTCAGTCACGGCTGTCATTATATAGACCTGATGCTCTGGATGATGGGCAAACCCCTTTACGGCAGTCACTTCGGAACCAACCTCGGAACTCCGTGGATGGAAAGAGAAGGCACCAGCAACGTCTGCATCCAGTTTGAAAGCGGCGCTCTCGGTTATCACTTCGGCACCTGGGGAGCCAGAGGTACGAAGATGGGTTACGATTTCCAAGCCCATTGTGAACAGGGACTTATCCAGCTGGATTACTATGGCGGCAAACTCATTTTCCGCTGCAAAGACCCGGAACATATTCCCGGTCAGGCGGTAACATCTGAAGAAACCATTCTGATGGAGTCGGAAAAAGCCAAGCCCACGGTGGAGGAACTTATCCACTTCATTGATTGTGTGCAAGAGGGCAAAGAACCGGAAACCACTCCGGAAGAGAGCCTGGAAGGTTTGCGGGTCATCTGGAAACTTTATGAGGCGGAAGATAAGTTGAAACTTGCCGATCTGCGGGGCATCGGCTTTAAGGAGCGCTCATGAAAATAGTTCTTTTCGGTGATTCGATCATGGAGGGGAAAACGGGGATCGCCCCGGAAGAAAGTTTTTTCCCCCAACTGGAAAAGTTCTGCGGCCCCTCCCACCGGCTGATAAATGCGGGCAAAGGCGGCAACTCTGCCCGGGAAGCGATGGCACGGCTGGAAAGCGACGTGCTTATCCATGAACCGGATCTGATTTTGCTGGAATTTGGCGGCAACAATCACGATCCCCGTGCCGGACATGGATCCAGACGGGTGAATGACCGGGAGTTCACCGCCCTTCTGGAACAATTCCAAAGCAAAATTCCGGAAAAATGCCGGGTGATGGCGCTGACCTTCCCCCCCATCATCAACCATCGTCACCAGTTCTTCCATCTGGTTCCCGGCGGCTTGGTGGATGAGGAACTGCAGAGCCAGCGGCAGATCCTCCGGGAGAGAGCAAAACGCAGCCATTGGCTGCTGCTGGATCTCTACGAACTTTTTCTCCCCCGCAAAGAGGAACTTATTTTGCCGGATGGGATCCACCTCAACCCTGCCGGACACCGTTTTCTGGCAGAAAAAATCGGGGAAAAGCTGCAAAGCTCTTTCCCGGAGGAGTTTTGAAACAGCACTTTTGGATATTTACCGGAATATACTGTTTTTATAAGAATACAGTTGTTGCGGCAAAAAAAAGAGTATATTAAAGAGTTGAAACTTAAATAAAAACAGGAGGTAAGCCATGAGAGAACAAAAAAATTTCACGCTGATCGAACTGCTGGTAAGTATTGCCTGTAAAACAGGCGTTTTGCCGTTTTGCTGTCTGAAAAAAATAACCGGAAAAATACCTTATTATGCTTGCAAAGCAAGCGCTTCATGCCCAAACGGGGTGCTTCATATTTTCCGCAGGAAAATGCTTCATACGGCGAAGCCGTGCTTCATTCAATCAGCGTTCACGCTGATCGAACTGCTGGTAAGCAGTACTCTGTCATCATTGCATTTTTTCGCGCAAAAATTTTTCCACACGGCGGGGCATGATTTATCATCAAAAAGTATCCCGCTTTTTTTGAAAGAGAAAGGGGGCGCGGGGGAAAGGGAAAACTTTTTTTCCCGTGAAAAAAAGTTTTCCTTGTCCCCCGCACACTCATTTACTTTAATAGAACTGCTTGTAGTCATCGCAATTATCGCTATTTTAGCGGCGATATTGCTGCCGGCGCTCAATTCTGCCCGTGACCGGGGGCAGAGTGCCAACTGTCTGAACAATCAAAAGCAGCTTGCTCTTGCCTTCACTCAGTACCGCAGCGACTTTGACGGTTACTGTTTTACGGTTTACGTCGGCTTGAAGCCCAACTGTTACTGGTCGCTGTATTTCAATGAAACCCTTTCCATACCGACCGGCACTTTTCAATGTTCCGCTTCAGAGCCGGTAAACTTCAATTCGGCATCCAATTTTCAGCTGACCTCTTACGGTTACAACTACTATCATCTCGGCTCCAGTCACTATTATGGCGGAGACGGGAATCTTCCGGCGAAAGAAAGTGCCATCAAAGCGCCCACTTCCACCATTGCTTTTGTGGAATCCGGCAGTTTGACCGGCAACCCCATTTTCGCCTACGGCAGATATGCGGTCAACTCGTTTTACCGCGACAGCAATGGCGGCATCGGCGGCGGTGCGGTGGCACGTCACTCCAACAATATCATGATCAGCTGGTTCGATGGACACGCTTCGGCGATCAAGTGTGTCACTTGGAATAATCCCTACAGCGAACTTGGCAGTGTGGAATCCACGACGCAGGTGGGTTCTGCTGCCAACTTCTGGGATCGCAGCAACAAGCGGTAAAGGAGAGTTTTATGATGAAAAATTTAACGGCGGCATGTTTTCTTCTCGGTCTGCTTCTGACCGGAGCAAAAAGCATGGGCGATGGTTTCGGCAAAGAAGCGTTGTCCCCGGATTATATCGAACCTTCCGGACGTTTCGAGCGGGTAATGGCAGACGGGCAGAGTTTGCGCATGGGTTTCAAGAAAGTTGAATTTGCTCCCGGTGCGGTGATCAAATCCATCGTGGTCAACCGGGAAGAGATACTTTCTGCGCCGGTGACGGTAGAGTTGAGGGTCAACGGCAATGTGATAAAGCCCGTTCCCGGCAAACTCAGCGTGAAAAACTCCGGAAAAAATGCGGTTGAAGCGGTAAGCCGCGGAACCTTTCCCGGCGGTTCTCTGGAACTTGCCGTTTCCGCGGCATGGGATCACACCCTGCAGGCAAAATTGACCGTCAAAGCCGATAAACCTCTGGAAATAGAGTCGCTTGCCATGATATTCCCCATGAGATTTACCGGGGAAAAACTGCTCAACGGCTGCAGTGAGCCGCCTGCCAAACGGATCGCCGGTCAGCAGGCAGCCAAACTCTGGGTGCGGAAAAATATTACCGCCAAAGAGGTGATGAACCTTTCCATGTGGCACAATTTGTGGCTCGGCACGACCCGTTACGGTCTGGCATGGAGCTTTGCCGATTTGAAAAACTGGAACACCACCCCCGGCAAAGAGATGATCTTCGATTCTCAGAAAGACCGGTTGACCATTTCACTCATCGACCGCAAAACGCCGGTGAAAAATGAGTTGACCTACTCCTGGGTCATGAATATCACCCCCATTGCCAAAATGCCCGCCAACTGGCGGAGCTGGAAGATCGGAACCAGATACAACAACACCAATAAACTTGCGGCAAACAAGCTGATCTACTGGTCATTCTGGCGGCCAGGTACGATCGCCACCCATAACAGCAACTGGGTATTTGATGAGAATAAATTGAAGGAGATATCCGCTTTTGATGCTGCAGGCGGCAAAGCGAGAATGTTCTATTTCATTCCCTCCCATTACACCTGGAGCGCCCTTGCGGTCAAAGAGGGCAAAGAGTACATGCTGGTGGATACGGAACTTAAAGAGATGACCGCCAGAGCCTTTACCACCCCTGATTACTCCTACAAATTCCGCGAACCGGCAAAGGCAGAGGTGATCACCTCTCTTGAGGAGTGGAAAAAGCTCTTTGACGGGAAAGTGCCGGTAACCAAACGCGCCGGAGAACGCACCTGCCGCCTGAGCCGGGAACTTCTGGAACGAAACTTGAATATCGTTCATAAGTTTGCCAATGAATACAACATTCCCGGTATTTACTCCGACGGCGTTGCTCCGAAAGCGGATTTTACCATTGCCAATGGAGCAGTCAAAGATTCTGCGGGCAATATCCGCCCGGTTTATGCTTTGAGTGAGTATCAGGAACTTTTCCGCCGCATCCGTGCCGCAGTTACGGCAAAAGACCCCGAAAATGCCATGATGGCAGCCCACAACAGTGCCATCCGCTTCATGCCCGCACTGGCGCTCTTTGACTTTGTGATCTTCGGGGAGGATTTCTTCTACTGGTATCAGGACCCGGAAAAGCGCAACGCTTCTCCCGACGGAGAATTTTATTACGCCCACATCTGGGGAAATATCGACAATCTGAAGACGGAGTTTTACCGTCAGTACGGTCAGGTGCAGGTATTTCTGCCGGAATTGCGGGGCGCCAACCGGAAAGTTTTTCCGGAATTGACCCGCGGAACCCGTACCATGCTCTGTTACACCATCCAGTTTGACATGCTCTACTGGGCGCTCTGGTGTGATGCAAGAGAGGTGAATACCTTTGATGCCATCCGTCAGCAGTTCGGTGTGGCTGGCAGTGAAACGGCGCAGGTGGAGTTTATCCCCTACTGGGAAAATAAAAAGTTCATCCCCTCGGTTTCCGGAGTGAAAATCGGTTACTATGAGAAAAATTTCGCCCATGACCCCTATGCGCCGGAGCCGGAAGCGCAGAGCTTTCTCCTGATGGTATCCAATCCGGAATTCAATCAGAATGAGTTCAGTTTTTCCATTCCCGAAGAGTTCAAAAACCTTACCGTCACCAACTGCTATACCCGGAAAGTTCTCCCGGTAACTGATGGAAAAGTAACTCTCTCCCTCGCACCGTTTGATTTCACCGTGATCGAAGTTGCGGTGCAGGAGTAAAATAGTGAAAACAGCGGATTTTACCGCTGCCCCCCGCATTGATTTGCAAAACCGGATGCACACTCTCATTTCCAAGTGGTGCATTTACTTTTACAATCGACACAATCGACAAAAGTATGAAATTTTTGAAAAAAAATCCCGGTTGCTATTGACAAATGATGTTTTTTGCAGTATAGTTAAGAAAAAGTTTAATCCAAACCTTTGGATAAAAGTAAAATGCGGGTCACACTGAAAGATATAGCAAATTTGGCTCATGTGGATACCGGTACGGTCTCCCATGTGATCAATGGTCATCCGAAAGCGGCAAAACTGCGCCCGGAAACCCGGGAACGCATTTTGCGGGCTGTCCGGGAGACCGGTTATACCAAAAACAAACTTGCATTGGCGGTCAAAAGCGGTCACAGCCGGGTGATGGCGCTGGTTTCCAACAACATCGGCGACGATGAGTTTATGGGCAGGATCATGTCCGGATTGCTGGAGGTGCTGGCGGCGAACAACTACTCTTTAAGGGTATTTTCCCTGCGTTGCGACAACCACGATGAGATCGTGCAGGAGATCTCTTCCCAGCGGATAGAAGCGGTTTTTTTCCACGCTCCGGGGCATGAACTTTTTGAAGATATCCAGTTGGAAATGCAGAAGATCCATCTTCCCTGCGCCACCATAGATATAAGCAACCGTGTCTACGGCTTCGGGGTGGTTTCCAATGATCAGCCGGTCATGGAGGAGCTTATAGCTTATGCCCTTGACCGGGGCTTGGTCAACTTCTGCGGCCCGATGGATACAGAGAATCACTGGGAGTTTATCCGCCGCCGCAGTGCCGGATTTCTTTCCGGGATCAAGCGTTTTGCCGGACGCGTGGGGAAGGTCTGGGATTTGCAGGATGCCGATTTTGCCAATCTTCCGGAACACACCGCGATCATCTGTCCCTCTGACCAGCAGGCACTTAATATACTTGAGTCCCCCCACTGGCAACGGGATTCCTTCCCTGAAACCTACGGTATCAGCGGCTTCGGTGACGGTGTTCTGGCAGGCTGGGGGATGCTCCCGCTGACCAGTATCAATCAGGATCACTGCGAAATGGGGAAAATGGCAGCCGATGCCCTGATCAAGTGGCTGGCATCCGGCGATGAGGAGCTTTTTTCCTCGGTAAAAAATGAGATGATAAAGGGGCGGATAGTTCCGCGCCATTCAATGTAAAATTCACAGAAAGGTACAAGTCATGCGCTTCCGTCAAATCCATCTGGATTTCCACAATTCACCGCTGGTTCCCCTCGGGGACAAATTCGACAAGGCACAGTTTCAGAAAGGTTTGAAACTTGCCCATGCCGATTCCATCACCTGTTTTTCCCTCTGTCACCACGGTTTGAGTTACCACCCGACCAAAGTCGGTGTGATGCATCCGAATTTGAAATTTGACCTGCTCCGCGCCCAGATCGATGCCGCTCACGAGATCGGGGTGAAAGTGCCGATCTATCTGACCTGCGGTGTCAATGAAGTGGCATTCAATGCTCATCCGGAGTGGATGACCCTCGATCACACCGGTCACTGGTTCGGCTGGACCAAAAGTCCCCTTGAACCCGGTTTCCACAAACTCTGCCTCAATACCGCCTATATGGATTACTTCTGCGCCCTGCTGGAAGAAGCCCTGCTCCGTTATCCCGATGCCGACGGTATATTTACCGACATTATCGTGCAGAACCCCTGCTGCTGTCCCCGTTGTATGGAAGGTATGCTCAAAGCCGGACTCGACCCCGCTGTGGATGCCGACCGCCGCGCCTTTGCCCGCAAGGTGCTGCTGAACTACTACAAAAGAACGGAGAAACTTGTCCACGACATCGACCCCAACATGCGCCTTTTCCACAACAGCGGCGATATTCCCATGGGCGATACGGAAATCCTGCCCTACTTCACCCATCTGGAAGCGGAGTCTCTGCCCACCGGCGGCTGGGGTTACGACCACTTCCCCATGTCGGCGGCGTACTGCCGGAATCTGGGGCACGACTTTATCGGCATGACCGGGAAATTCCACACCACCTGGGGAGAATTCGGCGGCTTCAAGCACCCCAATGCCCTGCGTTTTGAGTGTGCCGCCATGCTTGCCAACGGTGCGGGCTGTTCCGTGGGTGATCAGCTTCACCCCACCGGAGTTATGGATGAAAGCACCTGCGCCCTGATCGGCGCGGCGTACAAAGAGGTGGAGGAAAAAGAAGCGTGGTGCCGCAAGGTTTCCAGTGCGGCAAAGATCGGTGTGCTGGGCAGCAAAATGTTCCAGAAAGCTCCGGGGTCATCGGTTTCCGACACCGGTATTTCCCGTTTTCTGCTGGAAAATCACCTGCCCTTTGACTTCATTCTGCCGACGGTGGATTTTTCCGCCTACGATCTGATAATCCTGCCGGAATCAGAAGCCATGCCGGAAGAGTTGATCAAAAAAGTTGCCGATTATGCGGCAAATGGCGGCAGGATCCTCGGCTCTTTCAAGGCAGTTGAATCAGGACTTTTCCCCGAAGTGGAAGATCACGGCGCCGGAACATTCAAACCCGACTACCTCTGTGCCGCCAAAGAGTTCGCCCCCTTCTGGGTTCACACCCCCTTCATCTCCTACGGTACGGCGCGCAAGATCAAAGCGGTGGGCAAAGGCAGCTCCATCGGCGATGTCCATTACCCCTATTTCCAGCGCAATTACAAGCACTTCAGCAGTCACGCCCAGACCCCCTTTGATCCGGAGCCGTCGGGCTTTGCTGCCGGAGTTATCACCGAAAACCGCCTCTTTTTCGCCCATAATATTTTCGCCCTTTACGCGGCGTGGGGCAATGCGGCATTCCGGGAATTTATCAGCAATGCACTGAAAAAACTGCTGGGTGAAAAACTTCAGGTGCGGGGCAATTTCCTGGCACAGGAAAGGGTTTCGCTCTTTGATCAGAAAGAGGAAAAACGTCTGGTATTCCATCTGCTCTACGGCCCTTCAGTCAAGCGCGGCGGCAGATTTACCGATCATTCCACCGGAGTAGAGATGGGCAGCAGTCTGCTGGAAATCATCGAAGATCTGCCTCCGGCTCCGCCGGCAGAAGTGGATATGCTCTGCGATAAACAGGTGATTTCGGTCAAAGTTGCTCTCACCGGCGAAGAAGTGCCTTTTGCCCTTGCCGACGGCAGATTGAAATTCACTGCCCCCGGATTCAGTTGTCACGAAATGATTGAGATCAACTACAAATAAAAGGACATTTATTCCATGAAAAAAAGTATTCTTTCAATGCTGTTACTGCCGCTGGTACTCACAGCGGCACAACCGGAAATAACTCTGCCGGAAAATCCCCGGGCGTGGGAGAATACTGCCCGCAAAGAGTTGGCGGAGTTTCTGTCACGCTCCGCCAAAGCGGGGATCACCTCGGAGGGGGTGGAAATCACTCAAGTCGTTCTGGAACGCGATGATAAACTGCCGCAGGAAAGCTGGTTTTACCGCACGGAAAAGGGCAGATTGACCATCGGCGGTTCCGGCAGAGGGCTGCTCTACGGGGTGTACTGCTTTCTGGAAAATGAGCTTGGCATCCGCTTTCTGGCGGATAATGTGGAAAAAGTCCCGGTGTATCAGGAACTCCGGGAGCTTGGCAAATTGAACAGATCCGGCAGACCGGCATTGATTTACCGGGATATTTTCCGCAACTATCTGAAAGATGACAAGGGTAAATTCGCCGCCAGATTGCGGCTGAACCGCCGGGGGGATGCCCCGATCTCCACCTCATTCGGGGGAACTTTCAACTACGGCAAGCCCTATCACTGTCATACATTCTGCTTTTATCTGCCGGAAAAAAAGTATCTGAAAACCAATCCGGAGTACTTTTCTCTGATCAAAGGTGTCCGCAAAGGCGGTTTCATCAGCGGTCAATTATGCCTTTCCAATCCGGAAGTGGCAAAGGTGCTTCTGCCCAAACTGCGGCAAAATATTCTGGATGAACGCGCCGCGGCAGAAAAATCCGGCAGGGCGCCATCCATCCTCTTTGACCTCTCCATGAATGACAATGCCAAAAGCTGTGAGTGTGAAAACTGCCGCAAGGAGATCGCCGAATACGGTCACAGCGGTCAACTTTTGAAGTTCCTCAACCCCATTGCCGAAACCATCGGCAAAGAGTTTCCGGATGTATATTTGACCACCCTTGCGTATTTCCATTGTGAAGAGCTGCCCAAAAAGCCGATCACTCCGGCAAAGAATCTGATCATCAAATTCTGCGACACCATTACCAATCAGGCATCCGGCATCACCGCCAAAGAGAACGCCCTTTACCGGGAACGGCTGGAAAAGTGGGGCAAAATCGCCGATAATCTCTTTATCTGGGATTACTCCATTGCTTATCACAGCCAGATTTTCCCCTATCCTTCGGAGTTTGAAACGGCGGAATTGACAAGAGAGTATATCAAAAATCATGTTTCCGGCATCTTCTGGGAGCATGAACACCCCGATTGCAGTGACATGCATGAATTGAAGGTCTATGTGGAAGCCAAAACCATGGAAAATCCGGCTCTTGACAACCGGAAACTGATAAAGGAGTTCTGCATGGATTTCTACGGCAGAGCCGGGGAGATGATCTTCCATGCCCGGGAACTCCTCTACCGTACCCGGAAAAAGAATAACGGCTTCGTGCCGTGGATGGCGTATCTGCCGGACTTCAATTTCATTGATCCCGCCACCCTTGCAGAGATGAACCGTCTCTTTGATGAAGCGGAAAAGGCAGTTGCCGGGGATGAAAAACTTTCAGTCAGAGTGCGCCGGGCGCGCTTCGGAACTGACTTGCTGACCGCCTGCCGGATCGTAGAAGTGACAAAAGTCACCAACATCGACCGGGAAAAACTTGCCGCCCGGCTGGAGCTTGCCGCCGCCGGAAAAAATCTGCCGGAATACTGCACCAAAATGTGCAAAAATGCCGTTATCGGGGCAAAAATGATGCGCAACAATCTCCTCTATGCCAAAGAGATCGCCCCGGGAACGGAGTTTACCGGCAAAGGTGCATTCGATCTGCAGATCGCCGGATTATTCAATTACGACCCCGATCTGGTAACAGTGGCACCGGATGAAAAATCCCCCGCCGGGGTGGCTCTGACCATCGATGCGGCGAAAAATGCCAAAGGTTATCAACTGCCATTTGAAATGGGCATCCATGAGAACAACATCAATAAAACTTTGATCAGCAAACGTTTCAAGGAGATCCCCAAAGACGGCAGTTACCGCTGGTACACCTTGAAACCGGTGAATGTCACTTCCGGCAGTTACCTCTATCTTTCGCGTACCTGGAAGAGCCAGTACCGGCTGATTCCGGCGGGGAAATCCGATCAGCATCTGGAAGTGCGCGTATTGGCGCGCTTTACCGGAAAACTTTTCAATGAGAATACTCCGGGAGATGCCGGTACGATACGCATTGCCCGTATCGTCTGCATCCCGGTGGAGAAAAAATAAAGTGCCTTCTGAGTAATTGCAAAACTATGTCAAAAAAAGGAGATTACGTTATGAAAAAGTGTTCCTGTCGTTCCCATTTCCTCCACAGCGGAGTAAAGTCCGGCTTTACTCTCATTGAACTGCTGGTAGTCATTGCCATCATCGCTATTTTAGCGGCAATTCTGCTCCCGGCATTGAACAGTGCCCGTGAACGGGGAAAAAGTGCCTCCTGCATCAACAATCTTAAGCAGATCGGTTCTGCGCTTATGGCATATTCCGGTGATTGGGATGGCTGGGGCATCGGTCACGCCCTGCTTTTCAACTCCTCAAGCGGCGACAACTATTTCTGGTCGGAATTGATGTGCCAGCCCGGAGACACCGCTACCGCTGCCGGACGCTCCTCTCTGGGTTATATCCAGCAGAAGTTTCCCGGTTATACTAACGAAGCCCACGCCACAGGTATCCTGCAATGCCCCTCGGCATTGATGAAAAATGGCAAAACTCCCTTCGGTAACAACTACGGCATGACCTGGAGCATTTCCAACAACAACTGTGCAAAACGGTGGCATCAGGATTGGAAAACCGGCTTTTTCAAAGTCGGCGTGAGTAAGAAAAATTTCTCCTTATCCTCAACCCTCTGGGTGGCTGATAACAACTGGGGAACCAACTGCAATGTTAATTCCATCGTGCATAATAAAGCGATGAATGCCGTAATGGTCGCCGGTAATGTAATAACTATTCCCGAAGCCGATCTTCATATTTCCGCGACACACGGCGGCTCATTTATCAATAATGAATGGGGAAAGCATTTCTCTCCTTCGCCCCAATTTTATCCTTACAGCGGAAACTCCAAAAAACATATTTGGACAGATGTGAACTGACATTTGAGGCAATTTCAAAAAAATATCGGGGCCTGTCATGCAAAAGTGACAGCCCCCGTTTTTTTTGACCTCAAAAGGAGATTCAAAGTACCTCTTTTCCCCAGCTCTGATTGCCCAGAATACCGTGGTGGAAAAATACCGGCTTGTAACCCCGTTCAGTGGCAATGCGGATCGCAGTCTCGATCCGCTCAAAGTGATCGGGCAGATAGTTGAAGTAACGGGGGAAACTGTACTGCTCATGGGTGGCAAGTCCGATGGTATCCCGCTGGACACCGCCGACCATCTCCCGTATCTGCTCCACCGTCCACAAATTGGCGGTGCAGTCGTTGCGCCAGAAAAGGATATTGTAACGGTTGTCGTAAAGGTACTTGTTTTCTTCGATGTAAAGCGCATCATTCAGGTTGCGGAAGTAACCGACATCGGTGATACGCTCACTTTCCCCATCATCGAAAATCCCGGTTCTGGGGGAGACAAATTGTCCCTCAAGGAGACGGACTCCCCGTTTATGCAGTTCCCCGAATGCCGAAGGGCGCGCCATTGCCCAGTGAAGCGCCTCAAGGGGAATGAAACTCTCCTTTCCGGCAAAGCGGCAGATCTCCTCAAACACCTGATCGTAATCGGCGGCAAGTTTTTCCGGCGGCGTATTCTGATAGGGACGGTCGGGAAATTCGCTCTGCGCATGAAAGGACAGCTTCAGCCAATGGGCATTGTCGGCAAATTCACCTTTGTAAACATCCGGAACCATGGTCAGATCAAAGGGTTCGTGGCTGTTGCTGAAAAATAAGTTGAGCGTGAAACAGCTGCCGTACTCATCATTCATGCGTTTGAGGAACTTCAAATAGAAGTGATCAAAAAGCGACTTGGGGCGCTCTTTGGCAAGGTCGGTGAGAAAGAAGATATTGTCATCAATGAAAAAATCGTAGCGCAGAAAGGAGTTTTTGTCCCACAAAACCTGAATTTTCCGGGTGAGAACTCCGAAATCATCGGTCAATTCTGCCGTAATGGGATTGAAACACTCCTTTAACTGCAGTTCGATGGAAAACTCTTTCCCTTTGCGCTCTACCGGCATACCATTGACCTGGATCGTGCCGGGGACATCGCATACACCGGTAACTTTGATGGTGAGAGAATCGGCGGTTTCCACACCGTGATGACGGTTGAGAACAGCTCCGTGACGGGGATAGGTAAGCTCAAACATATAACGTCCTTTGGATTAATAACTTAACATACCTTCTACCAAAATAAGAAACGCTCCGACCAAAGCCGGAGTGATAAAAAGCGACATAATAAGAAAACACGGCACCCCCAAAACCAGCACCAGACGGCTTTCTCTGCCCCCCTGACGGGGATCAGCACCGAAACGGTTGCTCCCCGGTGTACCGCGTTTACAGAGCAGAAAAAGCAAAACCAGCGAACCGAAGGGCAGAAGAAAAACCAGCAGCCACCAGCCGGAAAATCCGGAGTCATGGAGACGGCGCACCGCCGCCGAAAGCAGAGGAATAAAAAGCGCCAGCAGAATAACAAAGTAGAATACCGCCGGAATATGCTCATACTCCGGGGAAGAGGTGATACTGAAGGCAACTGTTACAGCAAGGTCAAGAAAACTCAACAGCAGCAGAAAAATAAAGGTGAGCCAGAACTCCCGGAGCGCGGCTCTGCCGGAAAAGACGGCAAATTTTTTCAATCCGGTAAAAATACTCACCTTTTCCGCTGTGCCGGGAACGAGGAAGTGTCCGGCACAACAGGGACACTTCAAGGTGTTTCCCTGCCATTGATCAGGCAGGGAGATCACCTTTTCGCAGTATGGGCAAAGTGTCGTTTCCCCATCCATAAGTTACTCGGCAACGACTTTCACGTTGCGCATCTGTATGGGCCAGTTGCGGTTGAGGAAACGGATTGCCAGTTTGATCTGAGCCGTTCCGAGGTAGAAGTTTTTGGTCGTCTGGGTAAAGGTGATCCATTTGCCCGTCTGACTGCCGAATCCGACGTAGGGAAACATGTTCCCGGAGCGGTGCTGACGGACAAGGGTTCCGGCAGGATAACTCTTTGCCAGAGGAGTTTTCAGCGCCACAGTGACCGTACCGTCACTGTTTTTGACCGTTTTGCTCAAATCCAAAAATCCGGAAAGCTCAAAGTTGGGCAGATCACTGCGGTCGGCTTTCGCATTGAATGCCAGACAGCCGTGACCAAGCAGTTTCCAGTCGGCAGCATCCTTGAGCGTGACACTCTTATCCCCCGCTTTGGCATCAGCAGCAAGCGTGGCAACAGCGTAGGGAATGGCAGTGGCAATGGCGGTATGAGTGATCTCTTTGCCGTCAGCGGTGTAGGGAATGAAGCCGAAATAGAGGATGTTCTGAGCTTTTGGCGCACCGGCAGGGATGAAAAATTCCCCGGAAATGGTGTACTTTCTGCCCCGGGTCACCGGAGTGAAATCTTTGGAAAGTTTGACCTTGTAATCACCTTTGATCGTGATCACACCATCTTTCCCCGTGACCTCATCCGCCCAGGAATCAACCTTGCTGCCGTCAAAAATAACTTCGGCGGCACCCAGCATTGAAGCGGCGGCAAAAACAAACATAAGCAAGAGTTTACGCATTTTTTCGATCCTTAATCAAAATGTTGAAATATCATCAATTATACGGATATACTCATCCACCGGCATCATATCTGCCTTTTTAGCGGCGATTTTTTTGCCTTTTTCAGCATCGTTGCTCAAAAGTTCAATGAGCAGTCTTGAAGTGATCAAAGCCGGACTTATGCAGGCGGCATTGTAATCGGTAATGCGGAAATCGACCCCGTGAGAGGTTCCGGTCATGCCGGGAACATAACCATGAACCGCCGGCATGATGGTGGAAACATCACCCATATCAGTACAGCTTGCCATAAAGAAACTGTTGAAGTCAAATTTCGCCTCGGGAAAGAGCGTATTGACCGTGTCGCGCAGTTCCGCGCCGAGATCAAGATCATCATAAAGCGGCATACTGTAATGCGTGGTGTGGATGTGACATCCGCACTCAGCGGCGGCGGCGGCATGGGAAACGGCATTGTCAAAGCGTTTGTTTACCTCCACCAGAGTTTTGACATCTTCGGCACGGAGCATGTAGTCCATTTCGACCTTATCCGGAATGATGTTGACCGAACTGCCGCCATTGGAAACGATGCCGTGGAAGCGGACAAAACTTGAATTGCTGTAAGATTCACGCAACAGCGCAATGGCATGAAGCGCCAGATTCATGGCGTTGAGGGCGTTGGTTCCCTTGTGGGGAGAGGCGGCATGACAGCTTTTGCCGGTAAAGGTGATCTTTTTGCAGACCGAACCGTTGTGATCGTTGAAGCCGAAACGGTTGGAAACATGGTGCATGATCGCCATATCCACATCATCCAGCACCCGTTCCCGGATCAGCTGGGACTTGCCGGCAATGGATTTGATTTTGCCCGCATCCACCAGCGACTGACGGTATTCAAGCTCGATACCCTCTTCCGCAGGAGTGCCGATAAAGGCGATTTTTCCGCACAATTTGCCGCTTTCGACGGCTGCTTTCAACCCGATAGCGGCACCGATAAGTCCGGCGGCACTGGTGTTGTGTCCGCAGGAGTGGACGACGCCGTTGACCGCTTCGGGGTGTCCGGGAACGATCAAAGCATCATATTCGCCCATAACCGCGATGGTGGGTCCGGGTCTGCCGGTATCAAGATCGGCACGGAATCCGGTCACAGCCAAGCCGGAAGCAACTTTGAATCCCAGCTTTTCCAATGCGCCGATAAGCAGCGCGGAAGAGGCGGTTTCCCGGTATCCGGTTTCCGGATTTTTCCACAATTTTTCGGCAATGCCGGTGATGTAATCTGCCTGACTTTTAATGGCAGATTCACTCAGCTTGAAAATTTCTTCATTGGTCATGGTCGATCCTTTTGATTTTTTTGTTCCCGTCGAACTGCCGTACCGCAGCAGGCGTCCCCCCTCATGACCGGCGCCCCTGCGAAGCGGAAATAAACTATTTCTTGCGGAAAACGATACGGCCTTTGGTAAGATCGTAGGGTGACATCTCCATGGTAACGCTGTCGCCGGGGAGGATGCGGATGAAATTCATGCGCATTTTCCCGGAAATATGAGCGTTGACCACATGTCCGCCCTGGATTTCCACTCTGAACATGGTGTTGGGGAGGAGTTCTCTCACGACACCTTCTACTTTGATTACATCGTCTTTTGCCACGTTAAAATCTCCGGTTCGTTGTCAGTTATAAGGATCATATGCTCGAAGTGAGCGCTGAGAGAACCGTCGCAAGTTCTGACGGTCCAATTATCTTTACGGTCAAGTTTTACCGAATCGCTGCCCAGATTGAGCATGGGTTCGATACAGAGAACCATTCCGGGCTCCAGGCGGACACCTTTCCCCCAGCCGGTATAGTTCGGGACTTCGGGTGCTTCGTGGAGCTGTATGCCGCAGCCGTGCCCGACGTAATCGCGGACGATGCCGAGTTTATTTTTCCGGGCGCATTTTTCAACCGCGGCGGAAATATCGCGGACAAATGCACCGCATCTGGCAGCGGCAATTCCATCCATAAGAGCCTGCTGAGTACCAGTTATCAGGCGTTTGACATCAGAGGGAAACTCTTTGAAGCCGAAGGTAAGAGCGGTATCGCCGACGGCGTTATCAATGTAAACGCCGACATCGATACTGACAATATCGTTTTCGGTAATGATCTGATCGGGTCTGCCGATACCGTGGATAACGACATCATTTACCGAGATGCAGATATTGCCGGGATAACCGTGATAATTTTTGAACGCGCTGCGCCCGCCGGTGGCATTGATTACCGAACCGGCGAGCTGATCGAGATCAAAAGTGGTCATTCCCGGATGAGCGAGCCGGGCGATTTCGTCACGCACAGTGGCGGTGACTTCGGCGGCGCGCCGGATTCGGATGATCTCATCCGGGGTATGAATGATCCGTTTTCCGGGCATAAGGATTACTCCAGAACCTTTGCCAATTCAGCAACGATCTCATCGAGTTCGGTATTCTGGCAGCGGTAGAGCAAGCCGAGTTTTTCGTAGTATTCGATGAGGGGCTGAGTCTGTTTATGGAAGACGGCGAGACGGCTCTGGGCGGTTTCGAGGGAGTCGTCAGCGCGCTGGAAGAGTTCGGAACCGCATTTGTCGCAGATGCCTTCGGTTTTGGGCGGCATGAAAATTTTGTTGTAAATGGCGTCGCATCCGCGGCAGTTCATGCGGGCAGTAAGACGTTTGAGGATGATCTCATCGGCGACATCGAGGTAGATGACGGCATCGATTTTTTTATCCATCCCGGCGAGGATCTCCGCGAGATTTTCCGCCTGAGCGATGGTGCGGGGGAAACCGTCAAGGATGAAACCCTTTTCGCAATCGGGCTCTTTGAGACGGCTGCCGACCATGCCGCAGACCATGGCATCGGGAACCAATCCGCCGGACTTCATGATAGCACCGGCTTCTTTACCGGCGGGGGTGCCTTTGGCAACTTCGGCACGCAGAATGTCACCGGTGGAGATGTGAGCGACGCCGTATTTGGCGATCATGGCGTTGGAAACGGTTCCTTTACCGGCTCCGGGGCCGCCGAGGAAAATAAGATTCTTCTTGGTCAACATTTTTTCAACTCCTTTATTCAGATGTTATTAAGAAGATAATCGAATAATTCGCTTTCAGCTGTTTCGCATTGAGAACCGTCATCCATTTTCTTGACGATAGCGACAGCTTTTTCCAGTTCGCTTTCGCCGCGGATGATGGCGACATTGGCGCCGCTGCGGTTGGCGGAACGCATTTGAGCTTTGAAGGAGCGTTCTTCCAGTTCCAGAGCGACATTTTTGCCTGCGGCGCGAAGTTTATCGGCGAGGATGAGGTTTTTCATGCGGGCTTCGGGACCGAGACCGATGAGGTAACAATCGGCGCCGATGGCATTTGGGGCGAGCTGTTCAAGAGCTTCACGCACCATGATGAGCCGTTCCACGCCGGTGGCGAAACCGACACCGGGGAGCGGTTTCTTTTCGCCGGGGAGAAAGAGTTCGTAACGACCGCCTCCGGCAATGGCGATCTGTTCGCCGATAGCGCTGTGAGTGACCTCAAAAACGGTGTGAACATAGTAGTCCAGCCCGCGGACAAGACGGGAAGAGACTTTGAACGGCACATTCAGAGCAGTCAAAGCGGCTTTGACCTCTTCAAAGTAGGCTTTGGATTCTTCACTGAATGAATCGACATAACTGGGCGCGGCATCGATAATGGGCTGACAACCGGGCTGTTTGCAGTCAAGAATACGCCAGATGTTGCGCTCAAGACGGGCGCGGCAGTCGGGACACATGGAGTCGATATGCTTGGCAAAATATTCCCGCAGAAGAGCTTCTGCCGGAGCGCGGTCGGCGGCAACGCCCCGGGTATTGATGGTAAATTCAGCTCCGGTGATTCCGGCAGAGAGGAGGAAGTTATGGAGCATGGCGATACATTCGGCATCGATAAGCGGTGCGCAGCGGCCGACATTTTCCACACCGATCTGGTGGAACTGGCGGCGCCGTCCGGCGGAGGGACGCTCCCCGCGGAACATGGGACCGTAATAGAAGACGCGCTGTTCAGTTCCGTTGGCGACATCGGTATTGGTCAGAGCGCGCATGACTCCGGCAGTACCTTCGGGGCGGAGAGTGAGACTGCGGCCGCCGCGGTCTTCAAAGGTGTACATCTCTTTCTGGACGACTTCAGTTTCGCCGCCGAGGCCGCGCTGAAAGACTTCAGTATATTCAAAAACCGGTGTCCGCAATTCGCCGTAACCGTAACTGGAAAAGACTTTTGCGGCGGTATTTTCCAAAAAACGCCAGGTTCCGGCATCGGCGGGGAAAATATCCGCTGTACCTGGAGGCGGTGCAAATGCTGCCATAGTAAAAATCCTTTTTGTGAGGTGATTTGACCCGTGATATTTACGGATTTTTCATCAACATATTCCCGGGGAAATGGATGATCCAGCCTTCCTTCAGCCCCGAAAAAAAAACAAAACGCCCGACAGAGAAATTTTCCCGTCAGGCGTTCTTAAACAATTTTAAGTCAACTCCGGAGATTAACGGAAGTTGGCGGGGCTGAGTTTTTCAACCTCTTCCTTGAGCTCTTTACCGGCGCGGAATTTGATCACGGCGCGCTCAGGGATGATAACTTCGTTTTTGGTATCGCGGGGGTTGCGACCCTTGCGGCTCTTGCGGACTTTGATTTCAAAAACGCCGAAGTTACGCAATTCGATATCATTTCCGGCGATCAATTCTCCGGCGATGCTGTCAAGCGTACGCTGGACGATATCAGCGACATTGCTCTGAATAATACCGGTTTCTTTGGCGATTTTGACGACGAGGTCACGTTTGGTCATTTTCTTTCTCCTTTGACTCAATTCTTAAATTTATGTAAATTGCCTATTTTTCACATGACATTAATATAATATGCCACAAAAGG
>JAZUPS010000177.1:0-3480 GCA_045605305.1 Victivallaceae bacterium | reverse complement strand
ACCGGCGTGGGTCATTTACATAATGACCCAAGCGGAGGCTACCACAAAGGCTGCGAAGCGGACAAACAGATTCCGCAGTGATCCGGAAATCCCCACAGGAAGTGCGACAACGGAGGATTACCGCCGGTCGGGTTACGATCGCGGACACCTTGCTCCTGCGGCTGACATGGCCTTTTCTGGGCAAACAATGGCCGACAGCTTCTTCATGAGCAACATGAGTCCGCAGAAACCAGCTTTCAACCGGGGGATTTGGAAAGATTTAGAGGCATTGGTGAGGTCTTTTGCCATAACTGAACGGAAAATCGTTGTTGTAACCGGTCCGATTCTCCCAAAGGAAAAAACAGTTACTATCGGGGCAAATAAGGTAACCGTTCCGACACACTATTACAAGGTTATTTTTGACCTTACCCCACCACAAAAAATGATTGCATTTATACTGCCGAATGAGGGGAGCGATAAAACATTACGGGAATTTGCCGTTTCCGTAGATGCAGTTGAAAAAGCAACGGGACTTGATTTTTTTTCAAAACTTCCAAAGGAAAAACAAAAGCAACTTGAGAGCAGCTTTTCCATCAGAGCATGGCAGGGCTTATTATCGGACTAAAAATCCAGCCGATGATAATTTCAAAAAGTCGCGGCGTCCATTGGGGATGTCGCTTTTTTTTACCCTTAACAAGCGAAAGGAAAAGCATATGGGGAAAAGTAACGTTGTTCGAGAGATCGAAATCATCGCTACCCGCATTTACAATCAAAAAATGCGGGAAAATCAATTTCTTGTTCGACTCGGCACTTGGGTAAAAGTGCTACAGGATGAGAACCGTGAAATGAAAAAGCAGATTGCGGAACTGGAAATCAGACTGAAAAAAATAAATGATTACGGTCCCACATTATTGACACGGCAGGAGGAAAAAACACGAACAGAGAGTAACAATCAACAGAGACTCACTCCGGGGGAACTGAAAAGTTTCCGGATGAGCCGCAAATTGAGTCAAAATGCTCTTGCTGCAATGTTGGGAGTAAAAGCCCCCAAATACGCACGGTGGGAATCTGGTAAATCCCGGATGACAATGGAAATTGAAAACGCCATACGAGAACTGATGCTGCTGAAAGCATCGGAAATGCGTACAAAACTTCAAGGACTCGGATTGTTTCAAAACACCGGCAAAAAGACAAAGCCCTTGCGTGGTCAGGAACTTCCAGCTCCGGAAAAAGCCGAAAAGCAGGAAACGCCAAAGCCCAATGCCAAAAGGATTCTCAAAGAGATTATTATTACAAAGGAAAAACTCCGGGAATTGCGACTGCGACTTGGTTATACACAACCGCAAATGGCTGGACTTTTTTCCGCGAAGCCCAAACACTATGCGAATTGGGAATACGGACAATGCCGACCGCCAGAAGAAATTGCAAGAAAATACCTTGCATTATATCTTGAACACTTTCCGGAAGCGCAACAGCAAACATTACCAACCACGCCTCCACAACTTCCGGAACGGCAACCCAAATACAGAATCTGTGAATCACCGGAACTTCCAATGCTGGTAATTCGAACTGCCAGACAAGCCTCCGGAAGAGCAGTGCGTTCTGTTGCAGAGGCTTTGGGGATTCCAGTACAAACCTACAAAAATTGGGAATACGGACGCTCCCGCCCCAATGCGGAAAACATAATAAAATTCAAACAGCTTTTTGCTCATTTTTTGCCTGCAGAATTTACAACTACCGAGGTTAATCCACTTGTTCCAGACATTTCCCAAATTCCAACTCAAGCAAGGCGAACTCAAAGAACAGCCGATGACATCGTTGCAGAAGAGCTTCAGGCATTCCGCAGGAAGATTGGACTGTCCCAACAACAGATTGCCACATTGCTGGGAACGGACCAGGTGAGATACAGCAATTGGGAGACCAAAGGCCGAAAGGTTCCTCTTCAATATCGTGATGCGGTAAAAGAACTTATGGCACTGACACCGCAATATTTGAAAATCAGAATGGAAGCAGCCGGGATTACTGAAATGCAAGGCCGTCCTTTCCAGCCACGAAAAAAAGGAAACAAGTAAATGGCAAAAGAACAGACCTTTTACATGGCTCTTCCGAGAACAGAACGTGAAAAACTGCGCGAGCGGCAAAAGCTGCGTGTCTATCGGGAGTACACAAAAAACATGACCGCCATCAATATAAATGCACAGATGGATGCCGAATCTGACTATCTGGCTGTTGAAAACAGAATCCTTTACCGCCGACTCACGAAAAATGACACCGAGATGCTTGACATCACTCCGGACAATTTCCGTATTCTCGGCAGGGTAGCAGAGAAACTCGCAGAACGTTTCCGCCGGGATGTCGGGATTATGAGTTTTGCGGATTTGATGAAAGGGTATGAGTATTACCGGGATAATCCCCCGACACCAAAGACAAATCAGATACCTTTGGAAATTGAGCAACTGATTGTGGATATGGCTCTGGAAAATCTCACTTGGGGATCGCCACACATCAAATACGCAATGCAGAATATCGGTTATTTGGGGCTGAAAGAACACCATGTCCGCACCGCACTCCGCAGAAATCACATTCCGACCTCTGCCGAGCGGCTGAAAAAAGGTTTGCCGTGGCGTGATTTTCTGCGAGCCATAAAGGAATCCAACGGAGCCGGGGTGATTTTACAATGAGCAGTAAAACACAAACTACAGGGCATATCCACCGAAAGCTGCCGCGTAATCCATACATTAAACTGCATAAACGGCTTGTGGATTTTTCCAACAATGCAGAACTCGATCCGGAGCTGGTGCTGCGGAATGAATATCTGCGGTTGGAAAATATGATACTCCGGGGAATGTACTTTGAAGAACGGGAAAGATTAAAATTTTCAGAAGAGGAGAAAATTGAAATGGCATCTGCAATGTCTCGCGTCCGTGGAAGATCACGACATAAAGCGTCGCTTTTGAGACCGGCGCAGGTTATAAGATATTCCCGGCAGTCCGCAGGGAAAAAGTATGTGACTTTATTTCCGAAAAAAACACCGAATCCGCGTATTCCTTTAAAATATAAAGAAGACATCCTCCGTTCCATCATCAACGACCATCCATCGTGGAATAAGCAGCAGATATGGAACGAAATGCAAAAGTATTTTGAGGATATTCCTGCTTTTGTCGTGTATGAGATGCTTTACGATATGGGGTTCTGGGATTCACAGAAAATCGTAAAAGGTCTGCCGTGGAAAGATTTT
The DNA here is from genome assembly GCA_045605305.1 of Victivallaceae bacterium. Taxonomy (GTDB): domain Bacteria; phylum Verrucomicrobiota; class Lentisphaeria; order Victivallales; family Victivallaceae; genus UBA1784. The sequence goes on along the minus strand of JAZUPS010000177.1, from coordinate 263 downwards.
ATTAAACGCTTTGAAAATGTCACATGGGCAGGCGACTTTTTTTCTGTCGATGTGTGGACGAATTGCGGACTGCAAACATTTTATACTTTGTTTTTCATTCACCTCGGTACACAAAGGGTATTTATCGCCGGGACGTCAAATCACGCCACCTCGGAATGGGTGGTAAATATGATAAAGGATTGGACCGCATGGCCTGAACCGCCATTTGGAGAAGATGCCCGTTTCCTTATCCGTGATCGAGACCGCCGTTATACCGCAGAGGT
>JAZUPS010000176.1:0-2022 GCA_045605305.1 Victivallaceae bacterium | reverse complement strand
GTCCTCTTGCAGAATAAATCCAACGGCTGGGTGGGCGCATGGCTGGTGGAAGATGGTACGGTCGATGGTTTTATGGGAATTTGTAAAAATACCAACTCCATCGAACAGATCGCCGACTTCAATGGCGACGGCATCGACGACCTGCGAATCCGCACCTCCTCCGGCGACATCGGAGTGTTGTATGTCAACGGCGCAGATGATACCACATGGAAATATTTCCAGAGTGTCGGCAAAGAGTGGGACACCTCCTTCGCTCTGATTTCATAAATCAGGCAATTTCAAAAAAATTCAGGGCAGTTGCGAAAGTCATGTTTCGCAACTGCCATAATTTTTTCACGCTTCGATCAATTCCCGTTTTTCCCGGGCAAATGATCCCCTGCCCTGCGCATTTGACTGCGGAACTTGCCGGGCGGCATCCCCTTGCGGCGGCTGAATACCCGGGAAAAATAAAACTGATCACAGAATCCGGAAGCAAATGCCACTTCTGCGACTGTTGCCCCCGGATCTTCATGCCACATTTTTTCAGCTATCCGCAACCGGGCATCCAACAGCAATCCCTTGAAACTGGTCTGATAGTTGTTCCGTAAAAACTGGGAGATCGTGGAAACACTTCTGCCAAGTTTCCGTGCCATATCCGGCAACCGGATATCCTCTGCCGCATGCTTTTCAATGTAATTATCGATCTCATTGCGCAATCGGTCTCCCTGAAGTACCGCCAGCTCCCTCACCGCAATATAGTCGATCAGAGTTTTCAGCACTCCAAGCACCGCATTGAGTTTTTCTCCGGTAAAACAGGGCAGTTCATAATAGGAACGGCGAAATTCTTCCCGGAACTCTGCCGGAATATTCTGCCAATCCGGTTCCGGATCACCCTCAATACGGAATTGACCGAACATCATAAACCCCGCAACTCTGCCGCGCAGTTGAACCGGAGCCACACACTCATGCAGTCCGGCATGGCAACGGTAGTCGATGATCTCCAGTTTCTGAACCGCCTCCTGCTGCTTATCGCAATCCATGGAAACACACCGTTTATAGCCGTCAAGTTTTTCCTGTACCAATGAGCAATACGCACAGTTGTGCATCTCTTTGCCACGGCGCAAACGATGACCGTTCATAGAGTAAAATGTCACCCGCACATCCAGCAGCGAGGCAAAATCATCCAGTAAACGCTGTACCTCATCACTGAGAAAAAGTTCCATCGGCATTTCAGCCATTTCCATACCTCCAAATATGACTTTTGTAAAATATACACCACGTTTGCAAAAAAGTCCATAGTTATAATAAAAAATATATTGGCAAAGATCGGATTTGCAGTATATATTATAGCATCTATAGCAGAAAGGATCATTATCATGGAATTCAACATTGCAGAAATCTGTCCCAATTTCGCCATTGACGGAAATTTTGTTTCCGCCGAAAGATATGGCACCGGACACATCAACGACACCTTCAAACTGGTCACTACCGGCAATACCTACATCATGCAGCGGATAAATACCTCCATTTTCCGCGAACCGGAGAACCTCATGGATAACTTTACCCGGGTTTGTCAGCATATCGCCGGAAAAATCCGGCAGGAAAAAGCGGTCAATCCCAACAGCCGCCGCCGCCATTTGCAGGTGATCATGTCCCATAAAAATGAACCTTTCTTCATCGATGCTGACGGGAACTTCTGGCGCTGCTACATCTTTGTTGATGAAGCACGCACCTATGATGTTCTGGAAAAAGCAGAGCAGGCCTATGCCGCTGCCAAAGCATTCGGTGCTTTCCAGAATGACCTTGCCGACATGCCCGGACGTTTACACGAAACTATCCTCAATTTCCACAACACCCCCTGGCGTCTGGCAAATCTGGAAGCCGCAGTGGCTGCCGATAAGCTCGGCCGTCTCAAAGATGTCGCTCCGGAACTGGATTACATTATGGCGCAAAAAGATGAATATTCCCTGCTCCTCAATGAAGTTGCCGCCGGAAACATCTTTGAACGTACCACCCACAACGATACCAAACTCAACAACGTCC
>JAZUPS010000175.1:0-2632 GCA_045605305.1 Victivallaceae bacterium | reverse complement strand
TGTCCTCTTGCAGAAAGCTGACGGCTGGGTGGGCGCATGGCTGGTGGAAGATGGCTCAGTGGATGGATTTATGGGAATTTGCAAAAATACCAACTCCATCGAACAGATCGCCGACTTCAACGGTGACGGCATCGATGACCTGCGGATCCGCACCGCCACCGGCGACATCGGAGTTCTCTACGTCAACGGCGCGGACGACACCACTTGGCAATATTTCCAGAGTGTCGGAAGCGAATGGGAAACCAAATTCTCCGCTCTGGCGTAATTCAAAGAGGTAATTTCAAAAAAATTCAGGGCAGTTGCGAAGATCATGTTTCGCAACTGCCCCTTGGCTTTTACGGTTCAGTTTTACGTTTTTTGACATTTTCACGGACTTTCTGGAAAAGGGCAAAGAGCGGCGGCACGAATGCCACACCGAGAATGGTCGCCGTCAACATTCCCCAAAAGGTCGTTGTGCCGATCACCCGGCGGCTTTCAGCTCCTGCACCGGAGGCGAAAAGCATCGGCAATACACCGAAAACAAAGCTCCACGCCGTCATCAGCACCGCACGGTAACGGTAGTTCGCACCGTTTATCGCCGCCCGGGCAATGGAGCGGCCGCCGGAACGCTCCTGCATGGAAAACTCCACCATGAGAATGGTACTTTTGGCACAAAGTCCAATGAGCATGATCAATCCCAGCTGGGCATAAATATCCATCAACATTCCGGTAAATGCCATTGCCAGAATACCGCCGAGGAATGCGAAAGTTACCGAGAGTATCACCGGCAGCGGAATCGACCACGATTCATACTGCGCTACCAGAAAGAGATAACCGAAAATAACCGCCATGGTCATCAGCAGAATGATCCTGCCGTCGTTGTTGCGTTCCTGATAGCTCATATCTGTCCAGTTGACTGAATAATCACGGGAGAAGTTTTCACTGACCAGTTTTTCAATATCATCCATGATCTTCGACGTGGATGCTCCCGGGATCGGGATCACCGTGATCCCCGCCGACATATTCTGGTTGAAACGCTCGATTTTTCTGGCTCCGAGAGCCGGTTCAATGGTGGCAAAAGCACTGAGCGGTACCGCTTCACCGGAAGAGTTCATCACCTCAAGTTCTTCAAGGGAGTTCAAATCTCCCCGTTCACTGTTGCCCAGCTGAAGTTTTACCTTGAATGAGTAACCGTTGATGTTGAAGTCGTTGACATAGATACTTGCCAGATTGCTCTGAAGCATAGTGAAAAGCGAGCCGGTATTTACTCCGAGAAATTCCGCTTTCTGGCGGTTGATATTCAGTCGGTACTGCGGGGTGGATGCCTCAAAGCCGGTAAAGGCAAATGCCACTTGCGGCATCAGCTCTTTGTTGTTCAGCATGCCGAGCAGTTTGCCGGTTTCCATACCGAACTGCTGAGGGCTGTCGCTGCCGGAAGTACGGAAGGCAAAGGTCACTCCGCCGGTAATTCCCAAGCCCATAATAGCGGGCGGTTGGAATACGCGGATGATGCCCGCCGGATTTTTCTCTCCGATAGCGGCAAGTTTCTGATTGATGGAATCGATGTCCAGACCGGGGGCGTTCCGTTTGCTCCACTCATCCAGCGTAATAATGAAAAAGCCGAGGTTTTCACTTGCTCCGCTGAAAATCGAAAAACCGGAAACGGTCAGCACACTGTTTACTCCTGCTACTTTTTTGGCTTCGTTGGCAAATTCATGCGCCGCTTTGGTCGTCGCCTGCAATGATGCTCCCGGGCGCATTTCGATTTCACACATCAACACTCCTTTGTCTTCCGCTGGGAGAAATCCTCCCGGGATCCGGGTTCCGAAAAAGCAACACGCCGCCAGTGCCGCCAGCATCAGCAGCACCGTCACTATAAAACGGCGGATCATCACCCTTGAAAAGCTGATAAAACCTTTTTTAGTGCTATTGAGAACATAGTCAAAAGTGCGGAAAAAGAGCGCTTTTTTCTTCGGTGCCGGGCGCAGGATCAATGCACAAAGCGCCGGAGAGAGGGTGAGGGCGTTCACTGCGGAAATGCAGAGCGAAATGCACATCGTGACGGCAAATTGCATGTAAATCGTACCGACAATACCGCCGTAAAAACCGATGGGAGCATAGATCGCTACAGAAACCAGCGTTGCGGCAATGATCGGACCGGTTATCTGCCGCATACTCTTTATTGTGGCATCTTTGGCGGAAAGCTTCTCCTCATCCATGATACGCATGGTGTTTTCCACCACCACAATGGCGTTATCCACCAGTGAGCCGATGACAAGGATCAAGCCGAACATGGTCAAAACGTTGATTGAGTAATCAAGGAATGTCATACAGGCAAAAGTTCCCAGCAGTGATACCGGGATCGCCAACGCCGGAACCAGGGTGGAACGCAGATCCTGCAAAAAGAGCCAGGTGATGCCGATTACCAGCAGCAGGGTCATCAAAAGAGTAATACCGATCTCTTTGACGTTTTCCAGAATGTAGGCGGTCGGATCATAGGAAATTTCCGCTTCAACTCCGGAAGGAAAACGTTTTTTTAAATCTTCCAGCAAAGCATTGGCATCTTTCACCAGCTGAACGGCATTGGCTCCATCCTGCCGGTAGATCGCCAGTGCAATACAGTTTTGTCCATTGTAATACCCTTCATCGGTAT
>JAZUPS010000174.1:0-5526 GCA_045605305.1 Victivallaceae bacterium | reverse complement strand
GTTAAGAAATTCTTAAGAGTTGCCTCCGTTTCAAGTTCCTTGTCCTCGTAAATGCTTTTGATATGCATACTTATATTGGGGACTGACGTTTGAAACAGTTCCTATGTAATGTAACCGCAAATTAACGACAGGACTTCTATTTACCATGTAAATAGAACCCCCGTTTTTATGCACAAGCCCGACAAGTATCTTTTACAAAAATTTTTCAGCTGATATCTTTTCGGCATGGATAAAGAAAGTGCCGATTACCGGGCTTGCGAAAACTTCGGCCCCCTTTACAGTTGATGAATTTTAAAAGCCGACTTTTTCTGTATCAGCAGATTTCCCCGCACAAGATTCGATTGGGGCTGCAGTTAATAGACAAATGTCTTATTGTGATCATACAGCGATTCAAACACATCCGAAGATTCATCCCGGAGACATTTGAAATTACGGTTGCGTAAGATCTCATTGCGTGCTCTGCTGCCGACATTGCCGGTAAAAAACAGTATGTTCGCTTGACGGTTGTGACGTAAATATATGTAACCTCTCGTGGTGTCTGAACCGGAATAATAAAGCATTGTACGCAGTCGGGAATTATTGTCATTGCCGTTGGCTCCGCTGTGAGAATCTGCCGCTAACACATGTCTACTCAATGGACTGTTTAACCATTTGTCGCCTTTTTTGAAAATCGGCATATAACCGTCTTTACCGCTCACCGGGTTTTCATAAGAGAGTGCATAGGCAAAATTGGTGGAACGCGGCAGACTGCGATCCAGCGCGAATTCCTGACTTGGGCAGAAAAATACCTGCGGTGCCCGGTCTGCTCCCATACGCAATCCGGCAGCAATTTGAGAATAAGTCGGTCCTCCGCAATACTGGGCTATTCTGGAATACAAACTTCTTGCATAGTAATTGGGGTCGCACATACCTCCGTATGAATGACAATACCAGCCGTCATTGTCATCACCATACATCTGTACCGCCTGACCGACTGATTTCAAATTGCTTGAACAGTTGGCTGATTTACCACGTTCCCGGGCACTTTGCAAGGCGGGAAGAAGCATCGCAGCGAGGATGGCGATGATCGCTATTACAACGAGAAGTTCGATCAAGGTAAAACTATATTTTTTCATAATTCAATTCCTCTGCTTACTTGATTATTTCCGGCATGGCATAAGGCGGCAATCCCGGCAAAGCAATGTGATATTTGCCGACTGTGCGTTTGGGATGTTTTAAACGCATTGTCCAAACTCCGGCTTGTTTCAATTGAGCAGCATCGGGATTGAATTGAGCATGGTTGGTAACGATATCCCAGATTTTTTTACCGTCCGGAGTGTAAAGTTCCACCCCGCACCAGAGAATATTGTTTCTGCCCCATGCCCGGATGCCAAACGGCGAACTGTTCTCCGGCACCATGAAAGAAATCGTTCCGAAACTGAGGAAATGTGCTCCGCTGTCAGGAATGTAAATGCCTGCCGGGACAGTTGAACTTTTAAGAGCAAAGCATTCGTAGAAATTACGCATTTCGATTTTATGGTAACCGGTTTCTTTGAAATCGATCTTTAAAGTTCTGATATCTCCAGGTTCTATAAGACCAAGATCCTGCCGCTTGCCGGACGGAGAAATTATTGTAGCCCGGCAGGTACGGCTGCGGTAGCCCATGCTTTTGAATTCAAAAGTGACTTCCCCTGATTTGCCCGCTTCACCGTAAGCCCAGAAATCCGGACGGAATATGGTATAAATATCTTTGTATTTACGCAATCCGGTGAACTTCTTCGGCGCAGGGACTTTTCCGGCAAACGGAGTAATTGGTCTGATTTTTTCCGGAGTATAAGGAATACCTGTTATAAAACTGGCATCACCGGTGAAACTGTGATCCCAGATCGTACAGATATTATCTTGCGGTACATCGCGAAAATTGATATTTTTGAAAACAATTTTGCTTCCCGGTTTATTGCCGTCAGGCACGCAGTTTGCAATTCGGATCGCCGGATTTTTGGACGGGCCGCGAGTGATGTCAAGGTTTTCAAAAAGAACTTTCAATGTGTTGTAGTTGTCGATTTCCACGTCGATAGGATAGCGGTGGCGGTGATTGTGTTTGGTATTTACCATTTTAAGATTACGGCAGATGAATTTGCCATCTATTCTCTCTTCGGCATTACGAGGCCAACGGGAACGGCTGCCGAGAACTACATCTCCTGCAAAATTATCGACCATTTCACAATTTTCAAACAACACATCGACAGGACCGGACATGGTGGTATCCATCCGGGTGATAGACAGCATTGCAGCAAAACCTTTGTTATTAACTATTTTGCAATTGCGTACCACGATATTGGTAGTTGGTTCAAAGTTGTGATTGGTTTCAATATCGATACCCGCCTGTGGCGGCGTACCGATGGTGTTTGTCAATACACAATCTTCAACCAGAATGTTGCGGCCATTGATTATACTGATCCCCTGGCGATGGTTGTCATCGCAGGAAACCTTGCGAATGGTGACATATTCCGGGATATTTTTATGGATGGAAGATACAATCAGACCATCGCCACCGGAACTGTTCAGATTCATATTTTCGACCAGAATATTTTTTACCCCGTAGAAGGCAAGACAGTGCCGGGATTCGCCTTTAGAATATTTTTTGGGATCCTGATAGTCGCGTTTCCACATGCGGATGGTTCCACCCTTGCCTTCACCGCGCACGATCACATTCCGGACGCCATTGCCGCGAAGTACAGAACTTTTGGTGTTATGGTATGCGCCGCGTTTCGCTTCAAGTACAGCACCGGATTCAAAAACGATCTCAAGGTCGGAACGCAGAAAAATCGGCTCCGTGATCCACGGCTTGCCGATATTGTCGATAATAAGTTTGCTGATTTTGGAGTTGATCGCATCCTGAAGCAGATCGGTTACATCATCCTTATATCCCCACCAGGAAAGCCGGGCGGTTTTGACTTTACCGTCCCGGGCTTGAGCGATCAGATCAGTTTTGGCATCTTTTCCCGGAATTACGGGTTTATTTTTTTTTGCTCCGGCGTGACTTCAACCACCGTGATACTGACTATTTCAAATTCTTTACCATTACTGCCTACCGCAATTTTGAAGCTGTCGGTTCCGTAAATAAACTTCCCATCCACTTTGCCTTTGGCAGCAACACCTTTACGAAATCTCCTTTTGGTTACCGCATTTGCATTCAGTCCCAGAGAAAGTAATGTGTCTTCAGGAGCGATCACCTGATGGCGGCGAACCGGGGTCCCGGCCTTGTATTTACGGCGCAATGGTGCATTGAGAATGACCGTTCCATCAGCATTAATGGATTTGATGGAATCGGAACGATTGATATTGGGCAGGTCGGAACCATCTTTTTTGACATTGAATACCAATGTCGAAGGACGTTTTTCCAGTTTCCATTTTTCAGCTCCGGTGATTTTGATGCTCTTAGCTCCTCTGTCGTATGATTCTGCCAACACCCCGTAGTCATCAGTCGCAGCGACTGAGGTCGGATCGAAAGAGATTCCTTTGGAGCTGATCGGCAGCACCGCAAATCCGATGCGGCATCCGGGAGCCGTCGAGCGGGCACGGATGGTAAAATGATACTCGGCTTCAGGATTCACTTTTATAATATCTTTACTTACAAAACGCGGAGAGGATTTTTCTGCGGTGAATTTGATTACCGCAGTTCCGCTCATCTGAGTTTTCCCGAAAAGGTTGATTTTGTCCGGGCCGAATTTCCAGACCATCTTGCTTTCGGCATGAAGTGTCACTGCTGCGATTGCAGAACATAAAACCGAACCGGCAAATTTCCAAATCCAATAATTTTTCATAGTGATTTCCTCCAAATTGTCTAAAATCCATGTTTATTTTTTTGATCACAACACTCATAAGATAGCACTGGGTTGTGATCTTTGCAAGCAAAAAAACGAATTTTTTAAAGAAATATTTGATTGAAAAAATCACATTTTGCAAAAAATGTGCTTGCTTTTATCAAAAACACCTGCTATATTATGTCACACCTACAGGAGAAATTTATGAAAAACAAACCGAAAATCATCTTCGCCGGAATTTCTCTGGAATATTACCGCCAATATAATTGCGGATTGGAATATTACCAGAAATCTTATCAACTCTGGAAGAAAAAACTTTCTGCCATCGCAGATATCCGGGCTGACGGATTGGTCTTTACAACAGAAGAAATCCAGAGTCTGCTGCAGCTTGTTCCGGCAAATGAAATCGATGCTCTCGTAATTTCTCCTTTGTCCTATACATCCAGCCGACCGGTATGGGATGCCGTGAAAGACTATGATGTTCCGATATGTATCTGGAATACTCAAACCGATTTGACTGTAACCCGGGAGTATGGGCCGGATGATCTGCTGAAAAATCATACCGTTCAGGGGACACAGGATATAACCAACGTGCTGTTCCGGCGAAAACGTCCTTTCCAGATTGTTACCGGTCATTATGCCGACCCGGAAAAATTGCAGAAACTTATGGGGGTTCTTGAAGTCTGCCAAGCCGTTCGTGCGAGCCGCAATATCCGCACATTTTCTCTCGGCGGCAGATTTGAAGGTATGGATGATTTTCTTTTCGATCCACAGCTTGTCAAACAGAAACTGGGCTGGAGTTTTGAGGAACTTCCCCTTGATGAATATGTAAAATGCTGGCAAAGTGTTGATGATGCCGAAGCGGCAGCGCTGGCAGAGGCGGATTTCAGAAATTGTCAGATCTTTCCCGGGGTTGAGTTGAGCAGACACCGGAAGTTTGTCCGCAGTTATCTGGCATTGCACAAACTGGCGGAAAAATACCGATTTGATGCGCTGACCTTCAACTTCCTCTCATTTCCCGGATTGCCGGAGACGGAAATGGTACCGTTTTATGGTATCAACCGGATGTTGGCAGATGGTTTCGGTTATGCCGGTGAAGGTGATGCTTTACGGGCGGCATTGATGGCTGCCATGAGTAAATTAGCGTCCCCGGTGAACTTTACTGAAATATATACCGTTGATTTTGAAAATCAGCGGATGATGATGACCCATATGCAGGAATGCAATCCGGCATGTGCCCGTAAAGATCTGCCTGTAAAACTCCAGGTGATGCCGCTTCCACAGGATGAAAACCTCACCTATTACGGAATGAATTTCACCGTTGAACCCGGAATCGCCACACTTGTCACATTGACTGATGATGGATCCGGAAATTTGCGTTATATCGCTTTCGCCGGCGCAGTTGAAGATATGCTGCCGCTGGAAAATTACAATCGGGGCCACTGGATCATCCGCGTCGATGATGCTGCCGATTTACTGGATCGTTATTCGCTTGCAGGAGGTACTCACCATCTTATTGCCCTGACCGGAGACTGCCGTGAAAAACTGGCTTTGATGGCTCAAATGCAAAATGTTGAATTTGTAAATCTCGGAGGGATCAAATGATAAATATCGGCGATTTGAGAAAATATTATCTGTCATGCCGGGAAGCTCTGCCGTTTCTTGATTGCTGGAACCGGCTCGGTACCAAACCCTTTGCCGCTGCTCACGGACAATCTCT
>JAZUPS010000173.1:0-9742 GCA_045605305.1 Victivallaceae bacterium | reverse complement strand
CGACATGGCTACGATCCGACTTCATCATCTTTTCCAGCACTGAAAGTATCAGAAAATAGCGCATTTCCTGTGACAGTCAAAGTATTGTTTCCATTGCCAAGTCCAACACAACTGTTGAATTCAGCGGAACCAAAATCCAATATATCATCACCATTGCCAGCGACAAAGTCTCCTGAAATATGTGCATCTTGTGTTGCGGAAAAAGTATTTTTACCTTCTCCGACAGAAAGCGCGTCTTCGAAATTAACACTGTAAAAACTCAATATATCATCACCTGTTCCCAATGTTACGGCTTTAGAAAGCATAACTTCTGAATTCGTTGAAGCAGTAATTGTATTAGCTCCATTGCCAAGATTCAGAACACCTTCAATGGAGGAACTCTGCGTAATAGTGATCTTATCTGCGGCATTTCCACCAGCAACAATACTGCTTAACGTTACCCCATTAAGAATCAAGTCAAATCCGCTTCCTGCCATGCGGTTTTCAATCTTGCTGCTGACTTTACCCCCACCAGACAAAGTCAACGTGCTGATACGCAAAAGACCGTCAGAAAGATGATACCCGCTTGTGTTGATGGTATCACTGCCGCCGCCAAGATCAATCGTACCGATTTTTTTATCTCCATGCATGGTGATTGTGTCATCCAACTCACTCAAATGCAGTTCCGCATTGGCACCGATCGTCCAGTTATCCAAGGTGATCCAGCGAGAAATACGAGCCAGTTTCAAGATACCGGCATTGATATTCCAATTACCGGAAAATCTCGAAATGTCGGAATTTACTGTCCAAGTACCAGTACCGGTTTTGATAATGGTAGATGTACTGTCTCCGGCGATGCTGTCAACCCCGTTTGAATCACCGATGATCAACGATCCATCGACTTGAAATGTCGCAGAGGACATATTTTTTAGAAAAATAAATCCACCGTATTTTGCATTATTTCCGGTGTTTTTAATTTTTTTATTTGAAGTTACAGTATAATGCAAGGTTACATTGTCTATATATATCGCACCGCCATAAGAATATTCTGCAGAAACTGAATTGTTGGTAAAGGTGGTATCATCAAGATTCAATATTGAATTATTACAATATATTGCTCCTCCATAGGCAGACGTATGAGAGTTAATATTCAAATCGCAACTGGCCATATAGCTCCAATTAAAAGATGAGCTTCTTGCTGTATCATTTGCGGAACCAGACAACTTAAGTCCCCCGTTTGCGGTGGCGCTGGCTGTTGCAAAAGAATTTATTAAAGCAACTGCAGAATTTGCATCAAAGGTTACATTTTTCAGATCAGCTGTTCCTGTATCGTGAAAAATTGCCCCTCCATATGCCGCAGCATATGTATTGGCGGTTGCTTTCATTTCGACAAATTGATGTTGTTTTGAGTTTACATGATCCCCGTATAAGAATGCAGAAATCGAAGCTATTGTTGATGCATGTGCAGATGCTTTATTCCCCGAAAATGTTACATCTGCAAGTTCCATGTCTCCGTTGTTATGAAACACAGCTCCGCCGCGTGCCAATGCAGAGGCGCTGGCTATTGTTGTTGTATATGAAGATTGAAAACCGTGAACAACCGCTGAGGAAGAAGCACTTGCAGATGCATGTCCAACGGCAGTATTTTGCTCAAAGCTGGTGTCTGATAAACTTAAAAATCCTGAATTGTGTGCAATGGCACCGCCTTCTGATACAGCTGTCGCAGTAGGAGTTGCTTGAGCATAGGAACGGATGTCGTATTCATACAATCGAATTCCGGTTGCCAATGCAGATGCCGCTGCAACTGAACTGCCTATCGATTCAGCGAAACTTTTGTTTTCTGAAAATTCAACATCAGATAAAAATAAATTACCAATATCATGAAGAATTCCGCCTCCTCTTGCTCGGGAATGAACAAGAGTTGATGCATGTGCTGATGACAAGGCTGTTGCGGTTGCGGTGCCTGTCAGCAGGTGTGCAGTTGTTGTAGCTTTGGCGATAGCAGACGAATAACTTGACCCAACTCCATAAGCGGAGGTGTGATTTCCTGAAAAACTGCCACTTTGAAAATTCAAATTTCCTGAGCTGTATGCAATAGCGCCACCTTGTGTCAAAATCTCTGAATTTGTGATTGCTGATGATAGGGCTTCAGCTTTAGCTTTGTCAGAAGTTATGTCTGTTTTTGTATCATAATAATCTGAAGATGCTCTGTTTTGACCGCTATTCCAGTTGTCTGAAAAATCAAGATTATGCAGATTGCCGTCTCCTGTTTGATGTGCAATAGCACCACCTTCTACAAAAGAAGTGTTTGAGGCTGATGCAGATGCGCTAAGAGTATTAGTTGCCGTCGCATAATTTTTTGAAAAAATACCATCTCCGAGTGTCAATGCTCCGGAAGTATGTATCAGCGCACCTCCGCGGAGTGTGTCAGTATTATTTCCTATGCGGTTACTGGTGAAATCAACGCCCTGTATGTCAATATTCAAACTATTTGCAACGACAGCCCGTTTATTATTTCTGATGAATGAAACATCTTTTCCTGTAAGATTGGTTTCACTCAAATCCAATGCTGAGCTGTTATTTGAAAAAGAGACGCTGTTTAAATCTAAAGAGCCTTTTATAAGTTTAGCGCCGGTTGTATTATTTGAAACATCACTGTCTGCCAATGTCCAAGTTGAATTGTTTCCGGTTAAGCCGCCGTTGTTGTTTCGCAACACTGTGTCATGGAGCGTAACAGTTGAATTATCTGCATAAAAAGCCCAGTTGGAAACTTCGGAAATTTCCAAAGTACCGCCGTCAATGTGGTTAAATATTACATTGGCAAGAGAGAACGCAACATCTGTCTTGACGTTGTCAGCCGTTTTGAAGGTCACTGTACTATCGGAAACGGAAATGGCTTTTTCTGAACCAGCTCCCTGTAAATTGCCATCATAGGTTATCGCCGTTTCAGAACCGGACAAAATAAGGTTTTGTCCCAATGTTCCGGTATTGCCGGTAACGGTTAAATTGGTGAGTCCGGTAATAGTTCCGGTTATAAGCAAATGCCCACCATCGAGAACAAGCGTGTCATTGCCATCACCGAAAACCAAATTGCCCGAACCCTTTAATACACTTTTCAGAGTCAGTGTATCATCACCGGAACCCAGAGAAAATTGATTGTTGATGGTCACTGTGGAAGATTGTCCACCAGAAGCCGTTACCATATCATTTCCACTGCCCATGAAGGTGTTGACATTCAAAGTCGTGTTGGAAATATTCAGAGAGTCATCACCGGATCCCATGGAGAACATCAGTTCAGCTCCCGTTTCACTGTTGTTGATAATGGTACTGTTGGAAACCGTGACCGTGTCATTGCCTTTGTCAGTAAAAATTTCTCCGGCAGGGTCATTCAAAGTGATCGTTGCATTGATGATTTCCAGAATATCATCGTAAATCGTAGTCTGATAACGGTCTTCCAGTGTCAGTGAACCGTTGATTTTTTTGCTTTCTCCTGTAGCCATGATAACTTCCCTCTATTTTATATCATTTATTACTTTATCAATCATATCAATAACCTGATCGGCGGTGATCATCGCGGTACATTCGTAACGCCGGTCAGTTCCTGCCAGACGGGGACAGTGCCAGAAATCGGTCAAATTGAAATCCTTGAACTCGTTCCAGCAGCTGTTGCAGGCATTGTAATTTATGACCCGGTAGGGGGTCTTGTATTCGTTTATCGGATTGGTGAAGCCGGAAATCATGATCACCGGAATTTTGCATCCCCACGCCAGCCAGCTCAATCCGCTGGATAATCCAATATAAAAATCCGCATCTTTCAGCAAATTTATTCTTTCCTGAAGTGGTAAAGCTCCGGTAAAATCTTCCGCACCTTCCGGTTTGCGGATAAAGGTTCCCGCCTTGCCGCCGATGCGATCTTTGTCGATACACAAAACCCGGTAGCCTTTGCTTTTCAGATAATCCACCACCCGATCCCAGCCTTCCGGATTATTCCAGTATTTGGCTAAACTGGTGCTTTGCACACCGATACAAACATATTTTTCTTTGATCTGACGGGGGGCAGAAAGGTCAAACCGGGGCGGAATATCACTGTCATCCACTCCAAAAATATGCGCCGCCACCCGATGCAATCCCACATAACGGTGATCCACCGGCTGATGAGTTACATTGCCAAGTTCATAAAGCCCTACATTATAATTGGCATAAGACTGGATTGAAGCTGCTTCTTCTTTGGAAACAAATTTGATTTGCGGGTATTGATTTTTTACGATTTCCGCAAACCAATCAGACACAACGCAGATAAGTTTGCAGTTCAATTTCTGATGAAAACGCTCCACATAACTGAACCACGCAACCGAATCACCCAGTGTATGCACCGGGAAACGAACTACAACCTCTTTATCAGCCGCATCGAAATCGTGCATGAAAAGCAGTTTATCATTGGCAACTTCAGAAATTACCAGACGGAACTTGATAAAATATTTTTTGAAACTGAATACAACACAGTCGCCGCCATCGGGGGTAACGGTATCATATACGCAAGATTTTGTTCCCAAATCAACGAAACGGATACGGTAGGACTTCGCCCCTTTGGGAATTTGCACCCGCAAGCCGTCATTAAAGTCAAACTTTATTCCATCGATAGCATCCTGTGTCGGAACTTTCGGAATCTCTCCGAAAGTTATCGCCATGCCGTTTGCCGTATTCGCTCCATCTCCGGAACGCTTCATCTCACTGTCGCTCATTTTCTCAGCCATTTTGCTGTTGATACCTCTTGAATAATATATGCTCACCTTAATTTAGCATAAGTTTTTTTTTTCAAGCGGTTGCAAATTGAATGCTGAGATTTTTCGGGGCAGGGGAGCGGCACGTTTGCCGCCATCGTCTTGCGGGTGGTGTATCGGCGGTGCTTTGAAAGGAGATGTCTTGCTTAAAAACAAGCTATTTTTTTGATCTTTTTTTTGAATTGTTTTTGTAATTGCCTGCAGAGGTGATATATTACGGTAATGGAGGTGAAAAATGGAATTTTGGATCGTTAACGGCATGGTGAATGATGGCATTTCTCCCAAGCCGCAAAAAGTTGATATTTTGGTCAGAGATGGAAAATTTGCCGGAATCGGAAGTTATTCCGGTGGAAACAAAATCGATGTCAATGGATCGCAGATTTTTCCCGGTCTGGTTGAAGCTCACTGTCATTTGGGATTGTTCGGCAGCGGTAATGGTTATGCCGGAGCTGATTATAACGAAAAAAATGATTGCATCACTCCGGAGCTGAATGCCATTGACGGGATCAATCCTTTCGATCCGACTCTGCACAATGCCCTCGCCGCCGGAGTAACTTGCGTCGGAACCGGCCCGGGGAGTTCCAATGTCCTCGGCGGTACATTTACTGCCATAAAAACCTGCGGCAAACGGGTGGATGATATGGTGGTGAAAGCTAAAGTCGCCATGAAGTGTGCTTTCGGCGAAAATCCTAAAAATCTTTATCAGAATAAAGCCATCACCTCCCGCATGACCACTGCGGCAAAACTCCGGGAAACCCTTTTCAAAGCAAAAGAGTATATGGAAAAAATCGAAAAAGCCGGTGATGATTTGAGCAAAAGACCGGATTTCAATTTCCGTTTGCACTCACTTGTTCCGGTACTGCGCCGGGAAATCCCGCTGAAAGCTCATGCTCATCAGGCAAATGATATTTTTACCGCTATCCGTATCGCAAAGGAATTCAATGTGCGTCTGACTCTGGAACATTGTACCGAAGGACACCTGATCGCCGATGAACTCGGCAAAGAAAATATTCCGGTGGCAGTGGGACCATCTCTGATGCACATGACCAAGCCGGAAGTTATGAACCGGAGTTTCATTACTCCCGGTGTTCTGCATCGTGCCGGTTGTCAGGTTTCGATCATCACCGATTCCGCGGTGATCCCCCAGGAAAGTCTGGGATTCTGTGCCGGTTTGGCGGTACGGGCGGGCATGGATGAGTTTGCCGCATTGCAGGCAGTTACCATCAATCCTGCCAGACACCTTGAAATCGCCGACCGGGTTGGTTCCATTGAGGTCGGCAAAGATGCCGATCTGATAGTTTGTGATGGTTCGATTTTGAGCAATATGACCCAAGTGAAGATGGTTTTTGTTGACGGTAAACAGGTTATTTGACCGTCAACATTCCCACGCCGTATTGCCAAGCAAGCCATCCTGATAAAAGACCGGGGTGCATCCGGCATCTTCAACCATCAATCGGGCGGTTTCTTCCAGTTTGCGAAAATGGTCCGGTTGATAGTTGGAGTAGCCGGGAAATGAATATTGCTCATGTCCGCCAG
Organism: Victivallaceae bacterium; assembly: GCA_045605305.1. Lineage (GTDB taxonomy): Bacteria > Verrucomicrobiota > Lentisphaeria > Victivallales > Victivallaceae > UBA1784. The sequence goes on along the minus strand of JAZUPS010000173.1, from coordinate 3,446 downwards.
CAGAAAAAAGCTCGCATTTATTCAAATCGGCACTCTCTTTAACCTGTTTGAAAAGACGTGGTATCTCTTCCGTGGTCAAAAGGTTGCAGATGATCCAGTCGTGGTAGAAAAATATTCCCAAGCCCCGGTCATAGATCGCACCATGTTTTTCCAGATAACCGATCTCTTCGGCAAATCCGTAGTGACGGGCAAGGGGTTCGGTCGGGGGAAGATAGATCTCTGAACGGAACTCCTGCTGTTTTTCACTTTCGGTCAATTCATCAAAGGGCGGGGTACTCATTACCCGGTGGCGCATGGATTCTGAATAGCAACGGCATCCGGCTTTGATCAGCTCATCTGCCACTCCGGGACTGAGATTATTCCAATGGAGTACCGCAGGTACGGTGAAGGCGGATTTCCCGGCAAATCTCTCAACTTCCTCTCTCAGCATATTGTAATCACGCAGGAAATCTTTACGGGAGGCTTCCGCATAAGGACGATCCGGAAATTCACTGTACGCATGGAGGGCAAATTTCAGCCAGTCGCTGTTGTCGGTAAATTCGCTTTTCCAGTTATCCGGCATGTCTTTAAGCAGAAACTCTTCATGATCATTGTGATAAAAGGTATTCAGCGTGATTTTCAATCCATGTTTGTCATGGATTTCTTTCAGCGTTTTCAAATAGAAGTGGTCAAATGCCCGGGCAGGGCGCTGTTTTGCCAATTCGGTGAAAAGGAAGATATTGTCATCAATGTAAAAATTGCATCGGCGGAAAGATTTTTTATCCCAAACAACGGTAAGTTTCTGGGAAAATTCCCCGTAAGCAGTGACCGTTGAGGCTTCAATCACGTTGATTTTTCCGGTAAGCGGTACTTGGGCAGTAAAGCGCAGTCCATCCTGAAGGGCAGGGATGCCGTTGATTTTGACCGGAGTACCATAGCTGTTGAGGACTTCCACCGGAATGGTCAGCGTGTTTTCATCTTCGATTCCGTGGAGATGGTTGACCAGAGCGCCTTCCCGGATATTGGTAATGGTGATCATAGATAAATCTCCTTTCCCTGTCAATTACGGGGAAATTGGTTGTTTCCTGGCTGAATATTCAAGGTTTTTCCGTTTACTTCCAGAGTAAATGCACGATTTGATGTAACTGAAATAAATTCGTTATCAGCGATCAAATCGGCGGTGACATCACCGAAACGGAGATTTTTTACGCCGGTTTTGCCGGTGATATTTTCCGGCAGTGACCATTTTACCTCTCCGGTAAAGGCGTTGATGTCATAAAGTCCGATGGCAAACTCAATAAATGCCGCAATCGGACCTACTGCGCTCCAGCCGCAGAAATCCTCCCGGACAATGCGGTTGTTTTCATCGCATGACCGTCCCGGTTCGGGGGCGCAGGGCGCGTAACACTCCCAGATGGTGTGCGGAGAGTATTCCTGCCATGTGCGGTACATGTGATTCAGGAGCTTCAGCGTGTTTTTACGGGCAATTTCGTGATAACCGTAGTTACAGCATCCTTTCAGCGTGGCATAAGCGGTAGGCAGCCAAAGCGAACCGCGCCAGTACATGCCGTTTTCCGCATTGAAGTCACCGTCACTGCGGGAGAGGGAAACCAGCGGGATGTCGCCGCCGAATTCTGCGGGGTCCTCCAGATGTTTGACCATCGCTTCAGCTTGATTTTTGCTTGCGGTGTTGGAGGTGAGAGTCCAATAAGAACCTATGGTTTTCACGCGGCAGAAATCACCGGCTCTTCCGTTGAGGTCGAAGAAAAATTTATTTTCCTCATCCCAGTAATAGCTCCGGATAAGCTGTCGTTTTTCCGCAAAACGGTCTTCCCAAATCTTTGCCTGATCATCCTCGCCAAGAAGCCGGAAAAGTTTTCCTATGATATTTGCCGACATTGCCTGCTGGCAAATGGCATCGATCCAGAGCAATTCTCCGGTGGCAGGACGGGCCTTTTCTGAAGTTGCTCCTGCTCTGCCCCGGGGGGTATTATCCATGCCGGATACGCCGCCTTCCCAGTGGTAGCCAAGCTCATCTTTTTCCCAATAGGTTTTGACCTTGACTCCGGGGATCGCACTCCCGGCGCGGAGGTTTTCCAGAAAATCATAATGTTTCTGCAGATAACATTTTTCCAGCAGAAGTTCTTTTATATGGGCAATATTTCCGGAAATTTTGGCGTTTTCATACTCTGCCCAGGCAAAGAGAGGCGGATTGTCGGCGATATGTATGCGGATGCGGGCTTTTTCACCAACTTTGATCGGCCCGTCTATGGGGACGTTTTGAGCGATGATTTCCGGTAGTTGACCATTGTCGTGGATGACGGAGTAGAAGTTTTTCAGCGACGGATAGCCCGGATAGAGTTCCACCGGGGCGTATTTGCAGTAAAGCGCCATAAAGCAGGTATCCCAAATCCAGATGTCGGTATCGCAGAAACCCTCATCCATGTATGGCGACTGGGGCATTCCGGGGATCTCCTTGACATGATCCCATGCCAAATCCCATGCTTTCCAGTAGAGATCAATAAATTCCGGATGCTCATCAAATACCGGAGAGGGCAACGCATTTCGGATAGCTGAAAAATCTTGTTTCATATATTATCTGCCTGTATAAAAGTATTGTTTTGAAATTACCTCTTGAGATAATATAGCATCGGTGCGTGAATTTGCAAATAGCCCGGTAAAAAAGGACTGCCCTGAGACAGCCCTTTTATTATCAATCGAAATCGCTTAATTTTGGAGTTTTATGCTTAACTTTGGAATCTGCCGGATCATCGTCAGGTGCAAAATCATCCAATGCATCCTGTTGATCCTGTAATTTTTCCTGTACTTTCTGCAGCTGTTCTGTTTTTTCTTTTATCTTTTGGATAGCGGCTCGATATTCCCGGTAGGCAGCTTCAAATTTCGGATATTGTTTATCGAGCAAACGGTAATAGAGAATCATTTTTTGATTCCAATGTCTTTTGTGAGTATTGCAGACAAAGGTAACAAACCAATATCCGTTCTTATCATAATGGGTACATCCGGAAATCGGTTTGTAGCGCGGCTCTCCTTTACGATTTCTTTCAATGCGATTGTCTTCCATCTTGTGACAACGGCTGGGGCAGGAGGCGTAATAGGTTCCTCCGGGAACAGTTTTATAACGCAAGCCTGCCATCTGAACCCGGCATCCGGATTCCAACATTCTTACGCAACGGACAAAACAGTTCATGGTACTCCACAATTTTTTTTGCGGCATACTGCGCAGAGCATTTTGTTTGATGATTTGCAGGTTTTGGATTTCACTTCTGGTAGCTTTTATCCAATCCACACTGTACTTGATATCCTTCTGGCTGGGAGCCGCATCGAGTGAAGCTGTCGCAAAAACAGCGGCAATCAATATTGCAAACAACGTTTTTTTCATGACATAATTTCCTATTCAAAATATATTTTGATCTGATATTCCGCTGTACCGCGCTCCGCATCATCAA
>JAZUPS010000172.1:0-14173 GCA_045605305.1 Victivallaceae bacterium | reverse complement strand
GCGGCAAACGTGCCGCTCCGATGTAACTGCCTCCTCCGGCGGCAAACGTGCCGCTCCGATGTAACTGCCTCCTCCGTTGTCGTCGGCAGGGAGTAAAGCTGTCTTTGCATCCTCACACAAAATCAGGCATAGTCTTCGCCGCAATTACCAGAAGCGGCGGGGGATCGCCAGCGCATCAGAGATCCGGTCGCGGATCGGGTGATCCGGGTGACGGGGACTGAGGCGGTTCTTGACAAAGGCAAAAGCAATATCCTCATCCGGCATATAAAATGCTTCCGCTCCGGCGGCGCCGCCGTGACCGATATACATGCGCCGGTCGTTGTCCGGTCCCCGGAGGACTGCTCCGAGACTGAAACGTGTCCATTCATTCTCTTTGACCGGATCTGCCGGATCGCGGAAAAGTTTCCCGGTCGCAAAATCAAAGGTTTCACAACTTACTGCTTTTCCCCGGACTTGAGCGTAAAATTCCGCCAGGCCCCGGGCACTTGAAAATCCATTGAATGAGGGGATCGTACAGCGCTGAATGGCAGGATCATTCATCGTCGCCGCCTCCCAAGAGGGACGCTGTGCCATTCTGGAATCATCTACTTTAACGATCTTGCTTTTGGCATCATCATCAACGCCGAAGTACAATTTCCCGATCAGACCAAGCGGCTCAAGGATCTCTTTTTTGAGCAGTTCCGGCAGGGAGCATCCGGTTGCCAGTTCCAGAGTGTGTCCCACCAGCCAGCCGTAGGTAAGCGGGTGGTAATGGCACTTTTCCCCCGGCAGATTCCGGGGGGGCATGGCTGCTATTTGAGCGCACATACTTTCCCAGTTGCTTAAATCCGGATTGCCGCTCGGCAAAAGATACATTCCGGCACGGTGACTGAGCAGATGTTCAAGAGTGATGCCTGCTTTTTCCGGAGTGTTGAATTCTTTCCAATACTTCCCTACCGGAGTATCATGGGAGATAATGCCTTTTTCCATCAACTTCCATGCCAATGCCGCTAAAACCGGTTTCCCGGCAGAAAATATCGGGAAAAGGTGTTCCGGGGCGCTCTTTGTCTCTTTCGCTTCATCGACCCATCCGGCGCACAGATCGATCACCTTTTCACCGTGTTCAATGATGCACAGCTGACATCCGCACTCGTTGCCGTTGGCAACTTCACTGTCAAGTATTTCCTGTAAAACAGGGCGCAAATCGTTCCAATTTTTATTCATGATCATCAACCTTTGATTTTTATATTTTCATCGGCAATAAGTTCTGCCAGTTTGACATAATTTTCGACCGTAAGTTTATCCGGACGGATTTCTGTTGAAAGTCCGCATTTTCCGAGAATTTCCAATGCCTTTTCTTTCCCGGTCACCTGTCCGAGAGTTTTCCCCATCTGTTTGCGGCGCTGATTGAAAAGGGTGCGCACAAGAGTGGAAAAAAGTTTGGCTCTTTCCGGCGCAAGCGGTGAAGTGCCGCGCAGCTTGAATGAGACCAGCGCGGAATCAACTTCCGGCGGAGGGCAGAATACCTGCGGCGGTACGATCTTGTCAATGGCAACATCGTAAAGCAGCTGAGTACGAACCGAGAGCGCTCCGTATGCTTTGGTTCCGCATTGAGCCGCCAATCTTTCCCCCATCTCCTTTTGAAGCATGAAAAACATTGATTCCGGCGGATTCACACACTCCAGCATCCTGGCTATGAAAACCGAACTTATCGCATACGGCAGATTGGCAACTGCCCGGTATTTTACCCCGGCAGGGAATAATTCATTGAAATCCACCTTGCAGGCATCGGCTTCGATGAGCTTGAAATTATTTTTTCCGGCAAATTTTTTCCGGAGATAACCGGCAAGGCGGTGGTCAAACTCGATAGCGGTCACGTTGAATCCGGCATCGACCATCTTTTCGGTCAATGCCCCGAATCCGGGACCGACTTCCAAAATATTTTCCCCGGCGGCGGCACCGGAGTTGCGGACTATCCAATCCAGCAGGTTGCTGTCCAGCAGAAAGTTCTGCCCCAATCCCCGTCCCGGACGCATCCCGAGGGATTCCAGTGCATCGATCAACTCTTTTTTATTCATCTTAATGTTTCCCGCATCCGCAGCTGCCGGAACAGCAGTGACTTCCTGCCGCAGGGCAGGCATTTTGCATGGCACAACCGGAGTTCCCGGCAGTAATGGCGGCGATCCGGTTCGGTTGTTTTTCCAGATCAGTTGAGCCGCATTGCGGACACTCTGCCGGTGAATCAAAGCGGGCAAGCAGCAACTCAAATTCGGCTTCACAAGCCGGACAACGATAACGGAATATGGGCATCTGAACTATCCTTGTACATATTTTCAGTTGATTTTTCTCCAACTGCACGGTATATTATCTTTACATTACATAATATAGCACCGAAAATGAAGGTTGTAAAATGGCTGGAAGAAAAAAATTCTTTGATCGTTTCAGTGCCCGCTTTGAATCTCTGGATGCAAGCAGCCGGCAGGCGGGGTTGGCACTGCTGATGAAAGAACGCGGATTTTTTGAAACTGTTTTTAACGCCGTTGAGGATGGAATACTGGTCATTGACCGGGAACTGCATCTGCGCTACTTCAACCGGGCGGCAAAAGAGCTTCTGGCTCTGCCGGAAAATACCTCCTCTTTGCGCTTGAACCAACTCCTGCCGGATGTGGATTGGCACCAGATCGTGCCGGAAGATGAAACTCAATGGAATCAGGTCTCCCGGCAAGAGTTGCAGATACTTTACCCGGAACCGAAGTTTCTGCAATTCTATCTTGCACCGCTGGGCAGTGAATCCGGTGCCGCGACGGTGATTTTGCGGGATGTTACCGAGAGCCGCGCCCGGGCGACCAGTGATTTGGAAAGGGAAACGGTCAAGGCTGTATCTCTTCTGGCTGCTGGAGTTGCTCATGAGATCGGCAATCCTTTGAACAGCCTTTCCATGAATTTACAGCTGCTGGAAAGGAGTTTGGAAGATCCGGAAGAGGCCGTTTCTCCGGAAGAAGCCGCCCGTATGATCCGGCGCTGTGAAAGTGAAGTTGAGCGTTTGGATAGTATCATCCACTCATTTTTATCCGCCATCCGTCCCGGTAAAGCCAACTTTGCTCCGGTGGATCTGAAGGCGGCGGTTTTTGAAGTCCTGACCTTTATGCGCCCGGAAATCGAAGCGCGCAAAGTGGCAGTAAAGTGCCAGTGGGCAGATGTGATGCCGCCGGTAAGCGGCGATGTGGAACAGCTCAAACAGGCATTTTACAATATCATCCGCAACGCGGTGCAGGCAATGAGCAACGGCGGGGAACTGGATATTTACGGATACTCCAACAGTGAGTTCCGGATTTTGGAGTTTTCCGACTCCGGCAGAGGCATGTCGCAGGATGATTTGCGGGAGATGTTTGTGCCTTTCAAGACCGCCAAAGCCGCCGGTAACGGTATCGGTACGATGATCATCGAGCGGGTCTGCCGGGAACACGGGGTGGAGTTCGGGGTGGTTTCTGCTCAGGGGAGGGGAACCGTTTTTCAGCTCCGTTTTCCCAATGGGACCCGCCGGGTAAGACTTTTGCCCGGAAATTGAAGAAATTATGGAAATAATATTTTGTTTTTTCAACTTTGTGTGTTATATTATCAAAGTGTACCTTTTTAACCTTTTCAAAAACATTAAGGAGAAAGAAAAATGGCTCTGGAACTCAAAAAAGATGCCGCGTATTCACTGCTCGTGCCGACCAGCATGGGTGTTCGTCTGACCCCGGTCAATGGTCAGCCTTTCCACTGCAGTGACACCTTTCAGATGCAGGTGACCAGTGCGGAAACCAACGTGGCAAGTATTGCTTCTTTCCTCGGATTGAAGGTCAAAGTTCTGACCGCGTTTGTGAAAGACAGCCCGGTTGCCCGGATGATCAAAGACAACCTCGCCGGCCGTCACATGGACTATGAAGGTCCGGAAATCGAGCAGGGCGGTCCCTGGGGTTACCGTCACCAGTTCAACCTTGCCGACAGCGGTTACGGCAGTCGCGGACCGCGGGTGCAGAATGACCGTGCCGGTGAAGTCGGCCGTCTGCTCAATGTCAAATATTTTGATCTTGAGCGGATCTTCGGTCAGGAAGGTGTTCAGATCGTTCACCTTTCCGGTTTGATCGCTGCCATGAGCGAAGATACCAGCCGTTTCTGCCTGGAATTGGCGCGTACTGCGAAAAAATACGGCACTAAAATCAGCTTTGACCTCAACTACCGTGCTTCTTTCTGGAAGGGCCGTGAGGAAGAGTTGAGCGCCATTTTCGCTGAAATTGCCTCCCTTTCCGACATTCTGATCGGTAACGAAGAGGACTTCCAGCTTTGCCTGAAGATCAAAGGTCCTGAAGCCGGCGGCAAAGGTATTGCGGAAAAAATCGACAACTTCAAAGAGATGGTCGAAAGAGTCAAAGCTGCTTATCCCAATGCAGTTGCCTTTGCCACGACTTTGCGTCAGGTGATCAATACCAATGCCCACCTCTGGGGTGCGATCACCAATGTCAATGGTGTCTGGCAGGTCGTTGAACCCCGCGAGATCCATGTGCTTGACCGTATCGGCGGCGGCGACGGATTTGTCGGCGGATTCCTTTACAGCATCCTGCGCGGCTGGGAACCGGAAAAATGGACTCAGTTCGGCTGGGCAACCGGTGCTTTGGCAACCACTCATCTTACCGACTATGCTCAGCCGGCAGATGAGGAGCAGGTTTGGAGCATTTGGAACGGCAACGCCCGCGTCAAACGCTGAACCGCAAGAAAACACAAAGTGCGCTTTTCCCGTGTCAGGGAAGAGCGCACTTTTTATATTGCCTCAGCGCAAAAAAAAGAGTGAGCGAAATCTCTTGCGCTCACTCTTTTTGCAGAAATGTTTACTTTGAGAGAACAAACACACTTCCAATCGCAAAAAGGTTGGGATTGCGTTTGGTCAGCCGCGGGTATCTGCCGGGTACCGGGTATTCCGCAATGATCTTGATCCCGAGATCGCTGCACAATTCCCGGAAATCCTGCAAGGTGCAGAAGTGGATATTCGGGGTGTCGTACCACTGAAAGGGCATCTGGGAACTGCGGGGCATTTTTCCTTTGAACGCCACTTGCAGCCGACAGCGCCAGTGACCGAAGTTGATCACACTGACTGCGGCAGTTTTGCTTATCCGGACGATTTGCGAAAGCAGTTTATCCGGACGGCGGGTCTCCTGCAAGGTATGGCTGAGGATTGCCAGATCGAATGAATCATCCGGCAGATAGTCCAGGTCATCATTCAAATCTCCCTGAATCACCGGCACACCGTTGCCAACACAGCGGACAATGGAATCCTGATCGATCTCCACCCCGAGAACGGAGACCTTTTTCTCCTCTTTCAGCTGGCGGAGAAACATTCCGTCTCCGCAGCCCAGATCGAGAACCCGGCATCCGGGAGTGACCAATCCGGCAATGATTTCAAGATCGCGGCGGCGGTCGGCATCCAAAATCCGTTTTTTATTCATGATACACCTCCTGCTGATAACTGAGGAAATCTCTTACCATACGGCCGAGGGTATCGACTTCCAACAAAAATGCATCGTGTCCGTAACCGGATTTGACCTCACAGAATGAAACCTCTTTCCGGTTCTTGAGCAGAGCATCGACAATGCGTTTGGATTGACTGGTGGGAAAGAGCCAGTCACTGGAAAATGAGACCACCAGAAAGGCGGCTTTGACCTTTTCCAGCGCTTTGGAAAGATCCCCGCCGGTGGCGGCGGTCAGATCGAAGTAGTCCGTGGCGCGGGTGATGTAAAAGTAACTGTTGGCATCAAATCTTTCCACAAAACGTTTGCCCTGATACTGCAGGTAACTTTCCACGGCAAAGTCGAAGTCGAAATCGTAATCGTAGGATTCCGATTTATCCTGAAGGGATCTGCCGAATTTTTTGCTCATGGATTCTTCTGACAGATAGGTGATGTGAGCCAGCATCCGTGCCGCCGCCAAGCCGCGGGCAGGAACGGTCTCTTCGGTATAATTTCCGCCATTCCAGTTGGGATCGGCTTTGATCGCCTCCCGCGCCACCCAGTCAAAAGCGATGTTCTGGGGGGAAAATTGGCATGCTGTGGCAATGGGAATGACTGCCTGCATCATATCCGGGTAGTCAACTGCCCACTGCAAAACCTGCATCCCGCCCATGGAACCGCCGAGAACTGCAAGCAGTTTTTTGATGCCGAGATGGTCGATCAACTGCTTCTGAGCGCGCACCATATCTGCCACGGTCGTTACCGGGAAACTCATGTTGTAGGGTTTTCCCGTATCCGGATCGATGGATTGGGGACCGGTGGAACCGGAGCATCCGCCGATGACATTGGAGCAGATAACAAAATACTTGTTGGTATCCACCATTTTTCCCGGACCGATCATCTCGTCCCACCAGCCCGGCTTGCGGTCATCGGCATGATGTCTGCCGCAGACGTGGGCATCGCCGGAAAGGGCGTGAGTGACCAGCACCGCATTGGAACGCTCTGCATTGAGTGTACCGGCGGTTTCATAGCGGATATTGACATCTTTCAGCACTCTGCCGCAATCCATTTTCAATGGTTCGGGGAGGCGGAAATCCTGGGGTGTGGTGATAAACACCTCTTCGTTTGTTGTTTGCGTTTCGATTTTCATTACTCCTTCTGAGATGCTTCTGTCAACAGCATCATGGGGGTTGGTTACTATACACTTGGCATATAATATAGCTTGTATTTTACACTTTTTCAACAGCTTGAACTTGACAATCGCCGTAAAAAGTCTTATAGTATTGAAAATACACTGTAAAACGGCGAGAATATCTGATTTTTTATGCGGAAGATATTGACAATAATTTTTCTTTTTGCGGCAGCTTTACTGCAGGCGGAAGTTTTCTTTATTCCCGGCTGGCGGGTGGGATTTGCCAAAAGGGAGGGGATAATGCGCCGTCTTCATGAGGCGTATCCCGGTAAAAAAATTGTGGTCAAAGCGTGGGATTCCCGTCAGCCGTGGAGTATTACCAAACGCAATGCCAAAACTCATGTGGAAACTTTGACCGGAGAAATTCTGGCAATGCCGGAGTCCCGCAGAAGCAGATTGATTCTGGTCGGGCACTCCATCGGGGCGCGTATCACGCTGGAAATCATGAATGAACTGGCTGCAAAAAAGTTGAAGATCCACTCTGCCGCGTTGCTGGGGGCGGCGGTTTGCGATAATGATCCGCTGATTGCCGGATCTTTGGAGGCGGTACATTTTTATGTTTGCAATATCTGTAATCCGGATGATTGGGTTTTGCGTTTGCTCTTTCCGGTGGATAAAGATTATCTTTTCTGCCGGGCATTGGGCGGTCACGGCTGGTTCGGCGCTCATCCGCGCTTGTTTGAAGCAAGGGTTTCAAGCAGCGATCAATGGGGTTTTTACAACCATTACGCCTATATCTATCTGGAAGAACTGGGCAGATTATTGAGGAAGATCCCCCCGGAAATCGAGGTGAAAGTTATGCAGGATGAAGATAATACCGAACGTGTTCCGGCAGATACGCTTTATTGGGAGAGTTGTCAGAGTTTGGGCAACTGGCATTTACAGCGCCACCCTTCCGGCAAGTTCCGGATCATTGACCCTGCCGGAGTGCGGCGGGCAACCGGCTGTGAGGAAAAAATGCGGGCGGCTTTTGCTGATCTGATAATGCTGAAAAAATAAGGTTTTCTTCACCCCATGCCGGGAACGGTGCCAAAAAATCTGCCGCTCAAGATTGCCGCAGCTCTTCCAGACGCTGTTCACAGGTGATCTTCAATATCTGATCGAGAATCAGATCCAGCTCCCCTTCCATCAGCTTCGGCAAGTCGAAAGATGAGACATTGTAACGGTGGTCCGTTACCCGGTTCTGGGGAAAGTTGTAGCTGCGGATACGTTCACTGCGGTCACCGGTTCCCACCTGAGAACGCTTGTCGGCGGCAAGTTTTTCCTGCTCCTGCTGCTGTTGATGCTCCAAAAGCCGGGCGTAGAGAATACGCAGCGCGATCTCCTTGTTGCGGTGCTGGGATTTCTCCTGCTGACTGGCAACTGATAAGCCGCTGGGAATATGAGTCACCCGGACTGCTGAATCCGTAGTATTGACATGCTGACCGCCGGCACCGCTGGAACGGAATACATCAAAACGCAAATCTTCCGGTTTGATATTCAACTCCACCGCTTCAGCTTCCGGCATGACAGCCACGGTGATGGTGGAGGTGTGGATCCTGCCGCCTGCTTCCGTTTCCGGAACCCGCTGGACCCGGTGTACGCCGCTTTCAAACTTCATTTTGCTGTAAACATCGCACCCGGAAAGGGAGAAGGAAACATCTTTTATCCCCCCGAGATCGGTATCAGTCTGCTCAAGGACTTCGACCTTCCACCCCTGCGATTCGGCAAAGTGCAAATATGCCCGGAAAAGTTCTCCGGCAAAAAGTGCCGCTTCATCCCCCCCCGCTGCGGGTTTTATACCGACGATGATATTTTTTGCATCATTGGGGTCAGGGGGGAGCAGAGCCAGCTGGACTTTGCTCTCAAGGGTGAGATTTTCTTCGGTCAGAGCGGCGATCTCTTCTTCCAGTAAAAGGCGCATTTCCGCATCGCTTTCGCTGTTGAGCAGCTCCTTATCACCGGCAATGCTTTCCAGATTGCCTGTCCAGCGGTCAAAGTCGGCGGTAAGGGCGTTGAGTTTGCTCAATTCCTGATTGAGTTGACGGAACTTGGTCAGATCGGCAAAGATTTCCGGCGAAGAGAGGGCGCTCTCCAGTTCCCGGCTGCGGGAACGGAGTTTTGCAATATGTTTTTCTATATCTGCCGGAACCATGATCTGCAGTCAAAAAAAGCTTGCCGGAATACCGGCAAGCCAATAGAATCACAAAATCCGAACTTACGCTTTTTTGTAGCGGCGGTTGAATTTATCGATACGACCGGCGGTATCGACGAATTTCTGTTTGCCGGTGAAGAAGGGGTGGCATTTGGCACAGATACCGACTTTGTATTCACTGCGGGTGGATTTGATGTTCCAGGTCGCACCGCAAGCGCAGGTCACGACGGCATCACCGTAAGCGGGATGGATGTCCTTTTTCATTGTTCACTCTCTCTTTTTATGTTGATATATGTTATATATTTGTTCAAAAACATGTCAAGATAAGAATATACACCAGATTTCCTGTTTTTCAAGTGAAACAGCGCTTTTTTTTCAAAAAATCGGCTTATCTTCCCTTAATTTCGGCAGCCACATCGTCGATTATCTCTTCCAGAGAGTGTTCTGCGCTCCAGTTGACCAGATTTTTCAGCTTGTCAGTGGAGGGACGGCGGCGGCGCATATCCTCAAAACCTTTGGCGTATGCCGCTTCATAGGGAACGGTTTCGATTTCGGAAGAACTTCCCAGACGGGATATGACCAATTCTGCCAATTCCCGGATGGTGATGAGCCGGGAACTGCCGATATTGAAGATCTCACCGATACTGCGGTCATCATCCAAAAGCAGCAGCAGCGCCCGCACAACGTCGTAAACGTGGCAGAAGCAGCGGGATTGTCCACCGTCTCCGTAAACCAGAAGCGGCTTATTCTGCAAAGCGTTGCTGACAAAACGGGGTACGACCATGCCGTATTTGCCCGTTTGCCGGGGACCGACTGTATTGAAAAAACGCACCACTGTACCGCGCAATCCGGCAGATTGATGATATGCCATCAAATAGAACTCATCCAAAAGTTTACTGCAGGCATAACTCCATCGGGAGTGATAGGGGGACCCGATAAGCAGATCATCGGTTTCAGTGAAACGTTCATTCTCTGATTTTCCGTAAACTTCGCTGGTGGAGGCAATAAACAACCTTTTATCCAATTCGGCGGCGATTTTGACCACATTGGCAGAACCGTCGATATTGGTTTGGATGGTGTGGATGGGATCATTTACCACCAGTTCCACGCCTACGGCGGCGGCAAGGTGGAAAATGGCATCTGAGCGGGAGATCAACTCCCGGAGCAAGGTGACATCTTTGGATATATCCATCTCAAAAACTTCCGGCATCCTGCCATCGACTTCCCGGATATTATCCCGGCTGCCGGTGGAAAAATTATCTGCAATAATTACCTTGTCTCCCCGCTTGAGCAGTGCTTGAGAGAGATGTCCGCCGATGAATCCGGCGCCTCCGGTGATGAGAATATTCATTTTGCCTCCGGCTGGGGTTGTTTGCGGAATATCTTTTCAAAGATCAGCATTACCGGTCCGGAAAAGAGATACGCCAGGGTTAAGAAGGTCAATCCATTGATCCGGAAACAGACCACTACGGCGATCATAAGCACCACCAGCGGCAGTTTTTTACGGTTGCGGCGGATGGACATTAACCATTTGCCCGCATGGATATAAGGAATGGAGCTGTTCATCAGCAATCCGAGAAATGCGGCGTATGCCGGCAATCCCCATGCGATAACAGCCGGATATTCATCCATAATTCCTTCATTTGCCCAAATGAAGAATATGGCAACACATACTGCCGCCGCTCCCCCCGGGGAGGGCAAGCCGGAAAATTTATCCGAACTTTTGCTTTTCAGCGTGGCATTCACATTGTATGTCGCCAATCGCAGAGCCGCTCCGCCGATATATACCGAACAGAGCAAATAGGCATAGGCATGCTGCCAGAAATTCATATCCCATTTGAAAAAACATTTGGATGCGGTTGCCACCATCACCGCCGGAGTAACTCCGAATGTCACCATATCTGAGAGGGAATCCATCTGTATCCCGTGGAGGCTTACTGCGTTGAGCAATCTTGCCGCCATGCCGTCAAATACGTCGAAGATCATGGCGAAAAATACCATTGCCGAACAGATGGTCAGCAGTTTGACCGACTCATCCAGCGGCGTGGCATTGCTTATCGGCAGCAACAGCAAAATGGCGGCAAATCCGCAAAGAGAGTTGCAGATCGTCAGAAAATTCGGTATCGATTTGATGATTTTTTCCCGCTGCTGCAGGATAATGGAACGTTTCTTCATAGAGTATTTCCCTGTTCTTTCAAAATTACCTCTTCTCTATAATATAACCCGTCTATATGGATTTTACAACTTGCCTTGTGATTTTCCCTTGCGGAAACTTCTTGATTTCAAGGATTCAAAACTTTCCCCCTCCCGGCATTCCAGCAGATCCCGGCTGTAAAGCATCCGGGGAAATTCGCCATTGAGGATTATTCTCCAATCCGGATCAAGCTCCGGAAGCGCTTTTTTCAACCCCGGCAGCAGTGCGGTGATGCAGTTGTGGGTAAGCAAGTGGTAAAACTCCGGCTCTCCGGCAAGTTTATCCGCTCTGGCAATGACATAGTCAAGAAAAATCCGTATTTCCTCCGGACTCATTTTCATTTGATAGAGATAAAGATCCTCCCCCCGGTAATTTACCCGCAAATCGAAAATATCCTGTGGCGAACCGAGAACGAAAAGCAGTTCCTGCTGTTTGCATAAACAGTGAAAGGGGGCGCGGCTCCACTCTTCCGGGGTGCGCGGTTCCACCGAGACCGTCAGCTCTTTTCCATCGGAAAATTTGAAGTTGAACATGGTGTGTGCCGCCATTGCCATATTGTCCCAATGGACACTTGCCATTTCCAGAGCTTCCACTTTTGCCGGGTCAAACTTTGCCCGGATGAAGTTATCCTCATAATCATCCATGGTGCGGTAACGGTTGTCCCGGTAATTTATTACTTCAAAGGTTCCATCCGGCAGATAATTTACCGCCGGTTTCACCGCGAATATACGCATGAACTTTTTGTCTGCAAATTGTTCCTGCGGCGTAAGCAGCATAAAGTGAACCATTGACGAAAGTTCCAATATCGCCAGCATCAATGCCGCTTTGCGACTGGTAAATGCCCCGGCAAAGAGTATGATCATCGCGGTAAACAGCACCCAATCCATCCACCCGGGCAGATGGAGAACCACACTCATTACCGCCGCCGACCACACCCCGGCAGTGAAAAGCAAAAGCAATAGCAGAATGTGAAGAAAATTTTTCATTTGTCAGATGCTTTTTTCTGCTGCAGATGGAGCTTCAATATCCGCTTGATCTCCTGTATCGCCAGCGGGTTCTGCTGAACACTGTGACCGGATTGGACGACCACTTCACTTTTCGCATGGTCAAGGTGACTGCTGGCGTAAGGCACTACTCCGTCACTGCCGCCGGGAACTCCGCCGTTTTGGCGGTTGCCGATGACTGAGTGACAGGGAATATCTGCCATGGGCAGCCGGTTGAGCAGCTGAAGCGCCGGACCGGATGGAGAGAGGTTGTCTATCCCGTTGAATCTTTCCATCATCTTTTCCCGGTTCAGGGTGTCACTGTCGGTGGTCAGATGCCGGAGCAGTTTGGCATTGAAATCGATCAGCGACTTGGGGATCTTGATCATGGATGAGCCGACTTTGCCCACCCAGCTCAGAGCCAGTTCCGATCCCCGGTGGGGCACAGCCATGAAGATCACCCGCTTGACCGGAGCAACAGGTTCAAAAATCAGCAGATCGCGGAATGCCTGATCTTGGTAGTTTATCGAATCGCGGTAGACCTCTTTGCCGATGAAACTGCTCAACAGCTCATCATTTGACCGGGAGATCATCAATCTGGCAAGCAATCCTCCCATGGAGTGACCGATGAGGATCATCCGGTCGAATTTGGTCAGATCGTGCTTCCCGGCTTCCAGACGGCTGCGCTCTTTTGCCAGAGCCTGACGTAAATGCATGGCGGAAATGAATATAGGATTGCCGCTGGAGTAGGAAAATCCCATGAATCGGTAGTTTTTCCGCAGTTCCGGATCACTTTGCAAAGTGTTTATCAGCTGCAGCCAGGTGCGGATATCTGACATCAATCCATGCACCAGCACGATCGGTATCCGGTTGTCATCGTGGGGTTCAAGGTGGTAAAGTCCCTCTGCCTGCTGAGTTTTTTCGATCAGAAATGTCCGCTGAAAGAAGTTGAATACCTGCGGGCGGCGCACCATGTACGCCAATGGGGTCGAAAAATCCTGCGCCAGAGGAAGCTGCAGATCTTTTATGGTAATTATATCATTTGAGCGGGAATCGACATAGATCAACCCTGCTTTTTTCCGTTCTTCCGGCGTGTCATCGTCGGCAGATGTTATTTTGATCAGAAGGGTTCCCGGAATGACTTGATCTTCAGCAAAAACTGTTCCCGGTATCGCCCCCTCTTTCAGTTGACAGATCAAGGGTGCCCCAATGCCGAAGTGACGGCTGTCGTGGGTCAGATTTTCCGGCCGGTAATCGGCACAGAGCATGAATTCCGCGATTTGACCGGCTTTTACCGGCATCTGGAATTCCGGCTCGGTGAAGTGGATGTTCTGTCCACCTGCGGCAGTCAATTCAAAACCGCTTGCACTGTGCAGTTCCCGCTGGCGCAGATAGGCAAACAGTTCCGTCAGCGCCTGATTGTAACATTTGACCGCGATGATCGCTTCCGGGTCAAAGAGTTTCGGTGCGTTTTTTTTGATGACCATATCGAAGTAGATCGAGGTATTTATCAAAGTGGTCAAATCGTATTTCACCGCCTCATCCGGAGTATTCCGCAAGGAGGCTGCGATCATTTGAGAGGTTTCCGCCACCGCGATCAGGTTGCGGGTGGATGGCTCTTTGCGGTAGAGCTGTTCCAATTCCCGGATGAATTGTCCGGGATTTTTCTTCATCTTCTTTTGAAGCAGATGATTACCCAGCACGTTTACCGTTTCGGAACTCAATCCGCCGCTGAAAACAAAGGTATCTTCGTAGTTCTGCCTTCCAGGTTGACCGACATAGTCTACTGCCACTTGTGAGGAACATCCGGCAGCAATAACCAGTGCCAGCAAAAACAGTCCCATCCGGAAAGGGGAGAATCTTTTGATCATGGTCTGCTTTGTCCTGTTGTTACCGCCGGAACTTTTACGGAAAATCCGTGGTATATCTGGGGGATAAGGTATTTGGCTATGGATGCCGTCGGCAGGGCGAAGATCATACCGGGAATACCGGCAAAAATCGCTCCCAGCAGTACGACGATGATGGTTTCCAGCGTGCTTAATCCCAGAGATTCGCCGATCACCGCCGGGTAGAGGATGAATTGCTCCACGATGCCGTTGTAGATCAAATAGCATACGATAATGGCGATCAGCATTTCTGCACTGGCACTGCCGGCGGCGATAGTTACCAGCAGCGTGGTAAGACAGGAGATCACCGGGCCGAGGTAGG
>JAZUPS010000171.1:0-19982 GCA_045605305.1 Victivallaceae bacterium | reverse complement strand
AAATCGGTTATCAAATGGGGAGATCTCTCCTATCTGAGCAGCGATATTGAAATGCTCGGGACGGGCAGGCTCTACGGTACGGAAAATGACGGTCAGGATATCTTCTTTACCAACGAAAATTCCGTGGGCGCCTGGAACGTGATTGAGGGTAAAGTTACCGGATACAAAAACATCATGGCAGTCAATGCCACTACCAACGTCCTCGGACTTGGTGACTTCAACGGAGACGGAGCAACGGATATTCTGCTGCGCTCCACCGGCGGCGACCTCGGATTCTTCGGCACTGACGGCACCGGTTGGGAATATCTCAAAGGTCTTGGCTGGGAGTGGGATATTGCCGCGGTTGGCGACCTCAATGGCGACGGTCTGGATGATACCGTCCTCCGTCACGATGCCGGATTTGCCGGAACTTTCCTCACTCAAGCCGATGGCACCGTTAAATGGGCAAATTTGGACACCCTTGCCGATGATATGACCATCGTCGGTACGGGTGATTTCAATGGTGACGGCGTAGATGATGTCCTCTTGCAGAAAGCTGACGGCTGGGTGGGTGCATGGCTGGTGGAAGATGGTTCGGTCGATGGATTTATGGGAATTTGCAAAAACAGCAACTCCATCGAACAGATCGCCGACTTCAACGGTGACGGCATCGACGACCTGCGAATCCGCACCGCTTCCGGCGACATCGGCGTATTGTACGTCAACGGCGCTGACGACACCACCTGGCAATATTTCCAGAGTGTCGGAAGCGAATGGGAAACCAAATTTTCCGCTCTGGCGTAACAGTGACAACTGCGCTCATCGGCTTGAAAAAACACCTCTGTGAGTATATATTATATATACTGTATTGTAACTGTATAGTAGGTGCTTCCGAGGCAAAAGGCGGTCAACCTGATGCCGGGGATGCGGAAAAGTTGTGCGGCAAGCTCTTTTAATGCCTCTTTTCTCGATCCCCGCAAAGAGGATGCATAAAAAAGAGCAGAGGTTTATTTATGTACGATGTGATGTCACCCCATGCCGTTGATTTTATCGATGACGGCGAAATTCAGGCAACTCTCAAGTTTGCTGATGAGAATAAAAATAATGCCGCTCTGATTGGCGAAATCATTGCCAAGGCGCGGGAACTTAAAGGTTTGAGCCACCGGGAAGCGTTGCTGCTGCTGGATTGCGAACTTGCGGATAAAAACCGCGAGATCCTCGATCTGGCGATGGAGATCAAACGGAAATTTTACGGCAACCGGATCGTGATGTTCGCGCCATTGTATCTTTCCAACTACTGCATAAACAGTTGCGTGTATTGCCCTTATCATGTTCAGAACCGTACCATCCCCCGAAAAAAACTTACTCAGGAAGAGATCCGCAGTGAGGTTATCGCCCTGCAGGATATGGGGCATAAACGCCTCGCTCTGGAAACCGGCGAAGATCCCGTCAACAACCCCATCGAATATGTGTTGGAAAGTATCAAAACCATCTACTCCATCAAGCATAAAAATGGCGCCATCCGCCGGGTGAACGTGAATATTGCCGCTACCACCGTGGAAAATTACCGCAAGCTGAAAGCCGCCGGTATCGGTACTTACATTCTCTTTCAGGAGACCTACAACAAGAAAAATTATGAAGCTCTCCACCCTGCCGGTCCCAAACACGATTATGCGTGGCACACCGAAGCGATGGATCGCGCCATGGATGGAGGCATCGATGATGTCGGCTGCGGAGTTTTGTACGGCTTGAGTACCTACCGTTACGACTTTGTCGGTCAGTTGATGCATGCGGAGCATCTGGAGGCTTTCAAAGGGGTAGGTCCCCATACAATCAGCGTTCCCCGGATCCGTCCGGCAGATGATATCGATGCGGAAAAGTTCAGCAATGCGATTTCCGATGATATGTTTGAGAAGCTGGTTGCGGTTCTGCGTATTGCCGTACCTTATACCGGAATAATCGTTTCCACCCGGGAATCCAAAGCCGCCCGTGAGCGGGTTCTGAAAGTGGGTGTCTCTCAGATTTCCGGCGGTTCCAGAACCAGTGTCGGCGGTTACACCACCGAGGCGCGCCACGATGAGACGGCGCAGTTTGATGTCAGCGATCTGCGGACTTTGGATGAGGTCATCAAATGGCTTTTGGATCAGGGACACATTCCCAGTTTCTGCACCGCCTGTTACCGGGAGGGCAGAACCGGTGACCGTTTTATGTCGCTGGTAAAGAGCGGGCAAATCGCCAACTGCTGTCAACCCAATGCGTTGATGACCTTGAAAGAGTATCTTGAGGATTATGCGGCAGAGGAAACCAAAGCGGTCGGTGAAAAAGTTATTGCCGGAGAATTGCTGAATATCCCCAATGAGAAGATCCGTGCCATTGCGGAGAAAAATTTGCAGGATATTGTCAACGGCAAACGGGATTTCCGTTTCTGAAAAGCAACTATGGGTATATTCAAACTGCATGCACCATTTGAACCTTCCGGTGATCAGCCGGAGGCGATCCGCCAGCTCCGGGAAAATCTCCGAACCGGCAAAAGGTTTCAGACCTTGCACGGAGTGACCGGTTCGGGGAAGACCTATGTTCTGGCTCAGGCGATAGCACAGGAGGATCGCCCGGTGCTGGTCTTATCCCACAATAAAACTCTGGCGGCACAGCTTTATAGTGAGTTCAAGAGTTTTTTTCCGGAAAATGCAGTTGAGTATTTCATCAGTTACTACGATTATTATCTGCCGGAATCCTATATCCCGCAAACAGATACATACATTGCCAAAGATGCTTCCATCAATGAGGATATTGAAAAGCTCCGTCTTTCGGCAACTGCCAGTCTGGTGGAGCGCAAAGATGTGATCATCGTTGCCAGTGTCTCCTGTATTTACAGCTTGGGGGCGCCGGAAGAGTTTACTGAAATGTGTGTCCGTCTGGATGCGGGAGATACGGTGAACCGGGATGAGTTGCTGCGGCGGTTGATCGAAATACAGTACAACCGCAACGATACCGCTCCGGGCAAAGGTGAGTTCCGGGTGCGGGGGGATGTGGTGGATGTATTTGAACCCCAGCGGGATGACTTTATCCGGATAAGTTTTTTTGACGATGCCATAGAAAGAATGGAGCGGCGCGATGCCTTGACCGGGAAACTGAAATCCGTTCTCCCGGAAGGGACACTTTTTCCCTGCAAACACTTTGTTATGCCGCCGGAGAGGATTGCATCGGCAGCTGAATCCATCCGGCAGGAGATGGCGGAAAGGGTGAAGTTTTTTGAATCTCAGGGACTGCTTGTAGAAGCTCAAAGGTTGAATCAGCGGGTGGAATATGACCTTGAAATGATGAAAGAGCTTGGTTACTGCAGCGGCATTGAGAACTACACCATGCACTTATCCAACCGCCAGCCGGGGATGAGGCCATATTGTCTTTTTGACTTTTTCCGGGATGATTTTTTGACCATCGTGGATGAATCTCACGTCACTTTGCCGCAGGTGCAGGCGATGTACAAGGCGGATCGCCAGCGGAAACAGACCTTGATTGATCACGGGTTCCGGCTGCCTTCGGCACTGGAGAACCGTCCTTTGCGCTTTGATGAATTTGACGGATTGACGGGGCAGACGATCTACGTTTCCGCAACTCCCGGAGATTTGGAAAAAGGGCGGAGCGAAGCAGAAGTGGAATTGATCGTCCGCCCCACCGGATTGCTTGATCCGGAAATTGAGGTGCGCCCGCTGGAAGGTCAGCTGGATGATGTTATTGAAGAGATCCGCAAAGTTTCCGCCAATGGGGAACGGACTTTAGTTACGACGTTGACGAAAAAGAATGCGGAAAGACTCTCTGATTATTTGAGCGACATCGGAGTGAAAACCAGCTATCTGCACTCAGAACTGGATGCGCTGGAAAGGGTGCGGATCTTGAATAAACTGCGGGATGGGGACTTTGAGTGCCTCATCGGTATCAACTTGCTCCGGGAAGGTATCGACCTGCCGGAAGTGGCACTGGTGGCGATTTTGGATGCGGATAAAGTCGGTTTCCTGCGTTCTGAAAGGGCGTTGGTGCAGACCGCGGGCAGGGCGGCACGAAACCGCAACGGCAGAGTTATTCTTTATGCGGAAAATATTACTCCCGCCATGCAGGGGTTGATGGATGAAACCGACCGGCGGCGGAAAAAACAGCAGGCGTACAACGAAGCTCACGGTATCGTGCCGCAGACCATTATCAAGGAAAAACGGCAGACCATCAGCGAAATTATCGGCAGCAAACCCCGGAACAAGCGGGGCAAAATGCCGGATTTCGGTTGCGAAACCTTTGCCGATGGTGCGGTGGATTTGAATAAAATTGCCGGGAATGAGCAGGATTTGGCGGCGTTGATCGCGGAATTGACCGGAGAGATGCTTGCCGCCGCAGAGGCATTGGAGTTTGAAAGAGCCGCAGATCTGCGGGATCAGATAAAGTTATTGTCCGGGAGCGATCCCATAAAAAAATAAATGAAAGGATTTTACAATGAGAACTCATGCAATGGGTGAAATGACGGTCAAAGAGATCCGGGAATATCTCAAGACTAACAAGACCATTATCGTGCCTTACGGTGTGGTGGAGCAGCACGGATATCACCTGCCGGTGAGTATGGACATCCACAATGCGGAAGTTCCTGCTTATGAACTGGCTAAAAAACTGGATTGCATCGTCGCTCCGCCCTTGAACTACTGCTTTTCCGGCGGTCAGCTGCCCGGTACGATCAACATCCGCCCCACCAGCTTCTGTGCGGTGATGTGCGATATTGTGGAAAGTCTTGCATCTCAGGGTTTTGAAAACATTCTTATCTATCCCGGTCACGGCGGCAGTGAAAGTCTTGCCCAGCTGAAAGAGGCTCTGCGTATTTTGAAGTGGCTCAATGCTTCTCTGGAAAAGGTGATGATCATGATCCTGCGCCGCGGTGATCACTGGAGCGCACCTGATGATCCCCGAATGAATGGCGGAGCGGACTTCCATGCCGGAAGATCCGAAACCTCTCTGATGCTGGCTTACCGTAATAATCTGGTACAGCTTGACCAGCTGGAACTTGATGAACCGGCTCTGGCAGAGAGAATGCGTCATGATCAGGATGCTTACCAGATCTGCACCACTTTGAGCGGTCAGCCGCAGGAAATTGCCACCACCCGTCAGCGTGCGGAAATCAAAGTCGGAGTGATGGGGTATCCGGAACTTGCCTCTGCCGAGTTCGGCAAACTGGCTGTTGAAAGTGCCATTGCTCCGATGGCAGAGATGGTCAAAAAAGCTATCGCCGATGCTGAAGAGAACCGCAAGAGCGGCAAACGCATCGAGGTGAAATCTCCGGTATTGGTGGTTGAAGAAGGTTCGGATGAGATCGCTATCAAAGCGTGATCGTATCGGAAAATATTTAAGAAAAATGCTGACTTGTCTGGTTGCAGGTCAGCATTTTTTGTTCCGGGTGTAAAAGTCAGGCAAGGTGCAAAAAATCAATCTGTTTTCAGTACATCACCTTTACTTTGCCGAATTTCAGCGGAACCTGATAGCCGCCGCCGGTAAGACCGCACCAATCCCGTCCCTGAGAACAGATATTCAGGGTAAAGGTTTCGCCTTTTTTGATTCCGGCAAGTTTTTCGGCACTCTCCCACGGGATAATCACCCGGAAATTGGCGACCTCAGAGTTATATGAAACTTCTGATTTCCAATTGAAAACCGATTTTATATCGCTGACCTTTTTCCCGCCGGGAAGGAAAACTGTTTTGACATCCATCTGGGTATTAAGGGTGTTGACGACCAGTTGGGCGAAGTTTTCGGAACCGGGTCTGCCGATGAAAACTTCCATTGCCACATCTTTCCAGACAGCACCGTCTCTCCTGGTAATGACCGATTTTTTGCCAATCTGATAACGGACACTGAAATCAATGCATATTCCCGCATCATTTACCACCAGTTTGGCGGAATCCGGTCGCAATGGAGATTTCCAGCTTTTCATCAGATCAAAACTTTTTTCCCAGTTCGGGACATCTCCTTTTTGCATGGCAACGGTGATTTCCTGTGATGGTTTGACATTTTGGAATTTATCTTTCATTATCGCCATAAATTCCTTGTGAGAGAGCCGTTCCAGTTTCTTCAGATTTCCGCTGGTCAGAGCAATTATTCCGCTGCCGGCAGCTTCAAAAGAAAATTCTGCAACTGCCCCGTTTTGTTTTACCGAACAACCCCACAATTTTTGCGGTGTCAATTTGAGGTCACTGATGAGCGATCTGGAAAAATCCACTTTGACTGTGGCGGGAGATTTTTCCGGATTTACCGCCAGCAGCCATGCTTTTTCCCGGTCAGCAGAAACGATCACCTGAAATTCTGCAGATGTTTTCCCGGAAACCGTGAAAGGATCTTTGAGTTCCGGCCCAAGCAGACCGTCGGTGATCGCAGATATTGCTTTGGTCAATTCGCAGAAACGTTTCCACTCTGCCGGATGATCCACCGGAGAGAGCCGATGGAGTTTTTCCGGTGCCAGCGTGGGATTTTTTTCTGTAATTTCCCAGTATTGCAAGCCCTTTACTCCGTGGATCAACGGCAGTATACTCATGGCACACAACTCATTCGGAGTCGGCATCCGCTGATCTTTGCCATTCCATTTGAATGTCTGGGCGATAAAGAGCAGCGGGCGGTTGTTGCCGTAAAAACGCATATAGTCGATAGTATAACCCATGTCTGCTATATTTCCCCGGGCAACCGGGTAATGATCCAGACTCAATATATCGGAAACTGTGAAACAATCCCGGGAGTTGGAATTGGCGGCAAAATTCACACTGGTAACGGTATCCGGCATCAGGGCTTTCATCAGCGCATTGAGCAGACGGAATTTGCGGGGGGTGAATTCCGCATGATTTTCCGGTTCATCAAAAAGATGGATGAAAGCGGTATTGGCTGGATTGAAGTTGAGGAAATCCCGCACCTGCCGGTCAAATGCGAAACGGTCTCTGCCGCCGACAACATATTTACCGGTACTGTAACGCCAACCTTTCCATTTCCAGTGAGAGGTATTGCAGCCGGTTTCGTGATAACGGGGATCATCCGGATTCAAACCGTAACCGAGAATGGGGAAAAATGGTTTGCCATTGACCAGAATATTGTTGTTTTCATCAATGACTTTGCCCGGTTTCCGGTAAGCTATACCATAGTGATCCAGCATTTTTTTGGCGAATTCTTCCGGTTCAATATCGGGTTTTTCCGCCAGAAGTTTTTCGCCGAATTCCGGAACCGGCTTGATTTCCGGAACAAGTTTTTCCAACTTCAGTGCATCAATGCCGTTGGGATCGAATTCCGGATCGGCAGTCAGCAAAAGAGAGTCGCCCCAGCCGCCGCCCAGACCGTCGCAGTTGAGAGTAAAAAGCAGCTCAGCCCCGGAAAACGCTCCGACTTTCACCCATTTGAACTTCTGTTTCGGGAGTTGAACTTTTTTTTTACCCAATTCCACTGTGACCGGTTTTCCGGAGTGCCAACGCATGAAACAGTGGTAAGTGCCGGCTTTTCCCGGTTTGGCGATCCGGAAAGTGTATTCCATATCGTTGTACCAGATACCGGCTCTGCCGAGCGAGGTATTGCTTTTCACCTTCCAGGGGCCTTGAATATTTTCCAACTCCAGACGGTAAGTTTCCTGCGGGATCGGTGAGACGGCAAGTTTATTGTCGGTTCCAACTTTACCGAATACCCGGATCTCGGTTATCCGCATATCCATCGGGCGGTAGTTGGAGGATACGACTTTAAGCATTGCTGCTTTTTTATTTATCTTGAGTGTCAGGGCATAGGGGGTGTTTTCTTTCAATTCACTTTGTTTTACCGAAACCGGTGTTTCCCAGAGCCAGAGATCCTGATTTTTCTCTGAAGCGGTATATACTTCCACTTTTTCGATCAGCGAACTTTTTCTCGGGAACTGCCAGATTTCGACATATTCCACATCACAGAGACCGCCGAGGTCGATAATGACGGAAACTTCTTTATCATGCCGTGTCCAATCATAAGTTTTGACCGCAGTATTGAAATTTCCATCATTCAATGCGGAAATTTTATTGTGTCTGATAAAAGCCGGGACTTCATAAAATCCGGTTTTATCAACGATCACCGGGGATTTTTCATTCAGTGATTTATCGGTACCTTTGAGCTGCTGATTTTTCCAGTATTTACCTCTCATTTTCATATCCGAAACCCGGTAATTAAGCATATCGGCAGCGGAAACAGCAAACGCCGCAACCATGGTCATGGTAAAAAGAAGTGAATTGAGTTTCATTTTATACTCCAGGTAAATCAATAGGTTATGAGTTGACCTTTTTGTACGGTTTTGTAAAATTGGCGGACTGCGGCATTATTGGCAGCATGATCCGGAGAAGTGTAGAACCATTGCCTGCCTTTGACTTCTTCCGGGGAGATCTGCGCCACATTTCCCAGCAAAGTTACGCCATTGGCTCTGCCGTTGTGGGTCATTGATATATGGGCGCGGTCTTCATCTTTATCCTCGTCGATAACTGACCATGCAGCACTTGCACCATTCAGGTTCAATCTTTCGGCACAGACCAGCTGCAGAATTTGCGACGGGTTTTTGCTGTTGAAATTTTTGAAGTCCCGCAGATCGAACCAACTGCTGGAATACATACTGCCGTAGGCGTGGAAATAGTACCAGCCGCCTTCCGCTGATGCGTTGGCGGGTATCGGTATTGAGGGACAACTGATAACTCCCCGGCATCCATCTTCAAGGTAACCGGTTTTTACCAGCAATCCCGCCCATGACCAGTTGGCATTTGCCGGTTGAGAGGCAATATTCCGGTTGCCGTTGCCATTGCCGTTGCGGAAATATTCGGGGTTGTCGTTGCGGTAACTCTGGATCGCCAGACCGCAGTTTTTCAGGTTGGAAATACAGTTGGCACTTCTGCCCCGTTCACGGGCTGAATTGAGCGCCGGAAGCAATATTGCCGCGAGAATGGCAATAATTGCAATTACCACAAGCAGTTCAATCAGCGTAAACGCCGATTGAATGAAGCGCTGTTTCGCCGGATGAAGCGCCATGTCTGGAGATGATGCCTGGCAGGCATAATAAGGCGATGGATGCAAAGGTAAACGATGATACATAAAAGACCTCCTTCAGGAAATTATTTCTTCAATATTCCTTTGACATAGACCAGTTCCCGTTTGGGATATTTCAGATCAGGTTTCAACATAAGTTCAGCGGCGGCACTCCCCAGCAGACGGTAATCGCAGGTATAGCGGAATGCGCCGGGGATCCCGGCATAAAATCTGTCTTCCCCTTCGCCCCGGCATAAAAAGTAGAGCTGCGGAGAATATTTGATCCCGGCAAGCAGGGGATAAATATTTTTACCGAGATAACTGTGAAAGAAAAGAGCATCGGGGCGTTTGGAATTGATAAAAGCCGCAACATCATGAGTATCCGGTTGATCGGCAATGAAGTGTTCCATTTGGAGCATCGAAGCGGATAATCTGCCGAAGCGGAAGCATTGTCCGCTGAAAAGCGGATTCCAGACATGGAAATTATGGGGTATTTGCATGATGGATTTTGCACCATGTTCTTTGGCATGGGAGAAAATTTTTTCCACAGCATCGGCATCGTCGATCATTACTCCGGAGGTTCCCGGCAGCGGCATATCCACCGTCACCCGGTAAGGCTGCCAATGCTTGAGAAAATATCCTGCTCCCCGGCACATGATCGAGCGGTAGGGGAGCAGAATGATACCCTGACCCGGTTCATTGCCCCCGGCGGGGTTGATTTTGTGGTAATCTTTATCTTTCAAATTCAGATATATTTCGCTGAAGCTGATATGTTGCTTTTCGCAAATCTGCCGGATACCGTCAGCCAATTCATCCATAACGTAGTCTTTCCGCTCCGGTTCCTGGATTTGCCGGAGCAGACGAATCTCATGCAGAGATATTTCTCCCCGGTCATGGGGCGCGCATACGATAAACGCACGTCCGCGGTTGGCGGCGATCACACCGCGTTTGCACAGTTCCTGCTGTACTTTATAAGCTGTTTTAAGTGAAATATTGTATCGGTCACAAATTTCACTGCGGGAAAGAAAAGGTTTGCCGTAATTGAAGTTGCCATTGATAATATCGGCATAGAGTTCATCGGCGATCGTCAGAAACTTTTGAAAATTATCCATAGAAATCTCCTGTATACATCTTAAAATAGCATGTATACAGGTAGATGTCAAGTGAGATTGAAAAAATTTTTGCCATCCGGGTAATCATTCTGCTTGAAAAACCGCAGCCAGCCATGTACATTATACTGTCATTCAGAGAAGGGGACCGCGCATGGGACAGGAAGAAAAAATCAGAGAATTTTGGCAGTTTGCTATTGATGTCGCATGGGATCAGCATCGTCGTCATCCGGAGTTGTCCCGCGGCAAATGCTTGAAAGAACGGTCATTTTTGCATACTTTACTTAATGGCAGTGACAGTGATGTTTTTGCTGAAGCCTGTCAAATGGCGGATTCTGTTGAGGATAAATCGGCAATGGAGGTGCTGTTTCCCCGCATTTTCGATACCGCTGTGGCGGGGGAAAAGAGACGTGCGGCAGATATAGCCGGAGCATTTGAGGCGGGAAGATGTTTCCGTTATACCCTGTGGGAAAACAACTGGTGTTATATCCATATTTACAACAGCAGACAGCCGGAGTCATTTCTTGCTGATCCGGACTATGTGGCTGAAAATTTCCGTTATATCATGGATATTGCCGGGAAAAAAGATCATTGTGACACGATTTTTACCGTCTCTTGGTTGAACAGTTTGCCTGCGTTTCAGCGTTTTTTCCCGGAAGAGTATCTCCGCAATATGGCTCCTTCACCGGCAGGTGATTTCGGCGCGACCATGGGGTGGCAGGGACAATTCATCAACCGGAAAGGCGAATTGAATAAAAGTGCTGCCGCCAAGTTTCTGGAAACCGGGGTTTACCCTCTGGCACGAGTTGAATCCCATTGCTCCTTTGCCGCGCTCAGAGCGCATTTGAAAAATATGGGATTGGCAAACTGAATGTTGAAAATTGCCCTGTTTTGTGTATTGTGGGCGGATTGCAAGTGCGGAATTGATACCGCTTTACAAAATATCTCGCTTTTCTTGAAATGGGTTGGGGTTTGGGGAAGGGAAACATCATCCCATTTCTGAAACAGAGCTATTTTTCATACTTGAAAATTGCCGGTTTTACGGAAAAGTTGATTTTGTCGCTCCAGTAAAACTCCCAGCCTAAACCGCGGGAGAGTGCCAGATGGAACTTATTCTGCCGTTTCTGCTGCAGGATCTCCGGTAATTTTCCTTTTTCAAAACCGAGGATGAGGAAGTCGGTTTTCCATGCTTTGGAAATATCCGGCAGCCATGCCGGATCATTGACCGTGAAGGAGACAAAATCTGCCGGATTGTGCTGCTGCAGTTTGATCACCAGTTCCTGATTTTTGGCAATATGATCATCGACGGCGGCTTTCGGATAGATGAAAGAGGCATTGCCCCAGCTGATGATCAGCATATCATCTGCCATTTGTGCGCTTGCTCCGGCGAGAACATCCAGCGGCTCATTGGCATCGGGGATACGGAAGTTGCCGTTGCTGTACTGTATCGTGTGGCGGATATGGGAAGGGGTGATGAGGAACAACACATTTTTGTCTGCCAGTGTGGGATAGTATTTGGTGATAAATTCACTGTTTTTGCCGCAGATAAGCAGGGTTTTGTGTTCCGGATTACGGTTGCGCATCAACTCCGCGGCGATCCGGCTCTGTTTGAATGAGCGCGTGGAGATGAGTTTGCCGCTTTTTGCCTCCATCGTTATGGCATAGCAGAGCCCTTTGCTGAATTCCATTGCCGGGGCAGGGCCATTTAATTTTACCTTGAATGAGGGGGTATTTTCTTTCATCAGGGCAAAATTTCCTTTGCCGTTCCGGGCGATGTAGTATTCTCCGGGGAGACGCATGGAGACCAGTTCCGTTCTGACTCCATCGGGAGAGAGGTGGAGCCGGAGGATATGATCGGCTTTTTCTGCCGGAATATTGAATTTTTTATGCAGTTCGGAATCCGGCGGCATGATCACTGTCAGGAATCCTTTTTCCTCCAGGCGCTTATTGAGAAGCTCGTGGAAATCTTTCATCTCATGGTCATTGTGGAAGTGTTTGCGCATGATGGATTCTTTGTTTTGACGGTCAGCGGCTCCTGTGATGGCGCATTGCGGGAAGTAGGTGTTGGTTTTGGAAAAGAGCGGGAATGTCCAGCCATCTTTTTTGAGGGAGACGATATTTTTTTCAACATCGAATTTTGCGTCTGCAAGACTGGGGATGGGAATGTCAAGTTTTTTCAGTTTCAGATTTGAGAATTTATCGGCAGCATCGTATCTGTACCAGCCCCCGATGACAGCCCCAAGCAGACATTTGCTGAAATCATTTTCCGACAACGAGAAATGAAGAATATTACGCGGGCATGAGTACACTACATAGAAAAAGTCGCGGTTAACAGTATTGGTACAGAAAAGTTTTATGAAATCACGGTCGATATTGCTTTTAAATTGAGTCGCAATACCGTATTCCGCGTCAAATTCCATAAAAGTTCCTATCATGTCATCCAGTGGATCACACTTTAATTTATGGTGATTGATATTCAATTCAAGCTGTTTTATATCTCCGGTAAAGGTAATCGGAGTTTCAAGGATATTGGTAAGATTTTTATTGGAAGCAAGTCTTTTTTTCTGCAGTTCCATAAATTGGGCGTAGGAGAGTTTTTTTCGGGGGGCGGCATCTTTCCGGGTGAGGATGTTCACGCCGCAGGGGAAGGTGGCATTGTGGGTGACACCCAACTGGTGAAGGATCACCGGAGCAAGGTCAACCGGCCAGGTATCGGCGGTGACACTGCCTTTTTCTTTGCCGTTGAGGATAAAGGCAAGGATATTTTTGCGGGGTTTGTACTCCAGCATGGATTGCACCGATCTGCCCCGGGGAACCATATCTTTCATCACCAGATGGTCTCCGGCGACCACCACGACCGTATCTTTGCCATGGGGGGAGTTTTTGATAAATTCCAGAAATTTACCCAGTGCGGCATCGGTGGTGTGAAGGGCGGAAAGCATGGAAAATTTGTCGCCGCCGGGGAGGGTGTAGGAGAGGGACTTTTTGCCGATCACGCCGTTGGGAGCGTGGCTGTCAACGGTAAAGAGGGTGAAGCAGAAAGGTTTTCCCTGCGCGGCAAGTTTGTTGAATTCACCTTTTGCCATCTCAAAGAGGTCGTAATCCCGGAATCCCCATTCACCAAGTTCGGTGGCTTGAGGTTTGATTTCCGGGTGCTGCCAATCCATACGTTTTTCGTATTGAACTTTTTCAACGAATGTTCCCGTACTGGCAAAGTCAAGCGTACAGGCTTTGAGAAAGGCGGTGTTGTATCCGGCTTTTTTCAAAATCATTGAAAGAGAAACCTGTTTATCGGCGTAATCGCTGTCGGTAATAGAGTACATGTAGTTGCCCATGTGGGATTGATAGAGGAAGTCGAAAGTATTTTGCGGAGCGCTGATCATATTTTCAAAAACGAGGGCATTATCCGACTTCATCCATTTTGTGACATTGGGGATCAAATTGGGGAAGAGCTGTTCATTGAGGTAGTTTTGTTCGAGGGATTCAACTACGATAAAGACCAGATTTTTGCCGGGAGCGGCGTGGATTTTTTCAATATCGGTCAGATTGAGTTCCTTATTCCCGGAAGCCTCAATATTTTCCATAATAACGCTGTTCAGCACGGAAAAGGGAGTGCCGGGGAGGAAGAATAAGGCGATGGAGATCAGGAGGATGGGCAGTTCTTTTTTGGAGAATTTCCCTTCTTTGACTTTGGCTGTAAGAAAGGCACTTGCGGCGATGGCGGCGAAGTAGACCAGCAAAATCGCAGTGACCGGTTTCCAGAAAACCTTCATCACCTCTCCGGAAACGGCATCCACATTGAAGTGGAGCAGAAAGGATTGATCGAATGAGTGACCGACAAAGCAGAGCATAAATGCTTCAAACATGATCAACAATTCAAAAATCGCCCAGAATGCGGCGGCGGCGGAAACTTTGACTGCCTGATTTTTTATCCAGCGGGCGATCAGGAGCATTATGGAGGTAAGAGCAGCGATAAAGATGATCCTGCCGGGCCAGAATCCCCAGGTGTGAGCTTCGGAACTGCCTTGTGAAATCAGCGGGGCAAAGTAGGGAATTGTGAAACTGATTGCGGAAAAAAGAGCCAAACGGTTGAGCGGTTTACGGAAAAATTCTGGAACTTTCATCGGGACACCCTCCTGTTATATACAATGAATCAAGGATAATATACACCGGTTACCGGAAAAAATCCAGTTTCCCGGCTTGCTTTTTCTCTGTAATTTCAAGCTGTGGCGGGTATTATTTTTCCTGCGGAGCAGCATTGGTTAGAATTACCGAGCCTTCGCGCCACACTTGCGTTTTGTTCCGTATAATCGCAAAATAAGCGGTTACAACCCTCCAACAGCAACGGGATCGATGCCAAACTGATGCGGACAAATTTCGGGAACATATCCCAGTTGCAGTTCAAGAAATGGATTGCTCCGGCAACTGCCATTACAATACTGATCACGCCGATCACCGGAGAATATATATTGCGAGGCGGCGTTGAACGGAAATGTTCTGTTAACGCAGTTGCGGCATCTTAATAATTCCTTTATCTTTCAAAATCGGAATTTCATCAAGAAACCAGCTTATATACTCTTTAGACTTTGCCACGGTGATCCTCTTGCTTTTAATTTTGTGGTGTAATGAGAGTTACCTGATAGTATTCCACAGCCACCAGAGATTTGCCGTTTTTGCTGAAATATAATCCGTTGACGGCGGGGTATTGCAAGGATACGCCTTCTGGATATTTCGTCAAATCCACGATTCCCGAACAAGCAGGAGTGTCATCCCGCATTTGCATTTTGTTGCGTCCGCCGGAGTAGAGCAGATATTTGCCATTGTAAGCGATGTTTCCGGTGATATTGTGATATTTTGCCCATGAGATGCCCATATCTACGGGCATAGTTTTCCAGAATTGTTTCAAATAGTCATTGATTTGACTGCCGATGACGGTGAGTTTTCCGGAGGAGAGGTTGTATGCGAACTGCATTCCGATTGCGCCATACGCGGGATTTTCTGCCCAACTGAAAAGGTAATTATCCTTGTTTTTTGAGAGATTATAAATATGCCGCTGTTCTTCAATTTCCGGCAGGGAAACGATTTCAGTAAAGGTGTTTTTGCTCAAAGAATACTTACCAATCGCCCCGGAGCGGCCACCGTAAAGCAATATAGCTTCATCCGGATTGGCTCCCATACCTCCGGATAAAAATTTGGCTTGCGGATTTTTCTGCAATAAATCAAGGGCTTTGCCAGCCTGACTGGCGGAAAAATGAGTACGACGGTCTTTCCCGAGTAGATTGCTGCTCATTAAATGCTTTTCGCCGAGGAGCATCAAACGGCCGCCTTGGAGCCATACTGATTTGATGATAAAGGGAAAGTGCGACAAACGGTACAAAAGTTTTTTCCCGGGCTGTGAAACCCAGACATAGCGGCCTTCGGTAATGAGCAGAGTATCGTTATCAACTTTCATGGTCATATAGTTGCCGATATTGGAGGAAACGCCGCGCATAGTGGGGAACGTCCAGCGCAGTTCCGCTTTTGCATCATCGGCAAGCTGAAAAATTTGAAAATCAAAACTGTTTCCGGAAAGAAAATAAATATTGCCATGGTTATCGCAAGTTGAAGCCGAAATATTGTGTACGCTATCCGCAGGCCAGATTTTCTCAATTTTCCATGCAGGATTGAGCTGTTGCAATTCGGCGTTTTTTGCCGCATCACGGCGATAGAATTTCAGACTGGAGTTCCGGAATTTCTGTAATTCATCTTTGTTTTTATAAAAATCATCCGCCGGGAAATTATTGAACGGGTCAAGAGGGTTGGCAGTTTCTGCGGCTGCGGGTTTCGCTCCGGTGGACAACTCCGGCTTCTTTGCATTGGTTTTTGCGGTTTCGGGGGAAGATGCGGGAGTTTCAGTCCGGGCGCTTTTGTCCGTTTGGAAACCGAACAAGTACCATCCGGCGGCAATCAAAATCAACAGTAGCAAAAGTTTTTTCATTTACGGCAGCTCCTTATATTTCTTATATATTGATTTTATTTTTTCCAATAACCCGATATAGGCGTTGACGCTGTGGTGATCGTAGAGATAATCGATGTTTATTTTCAAATCGGAATATTTTTTCAACAGAGCAAAAAGTTCCTCAAATTTTTTCAGTGCGGCATCGGCGGTACACGCTTTGGTATGCAAAAAAGCGTTGCACTCAAGCGATTTTGCCAAAATTTCCAAACCGGGGCGGCGGCGCAGGGCGGCGATATTTTTTTCGGTCCAAGTTTGGCGCAGATGACTGGGGAGGGCATTTTGATATTGAAACAGCTCGTCTGATACACTGTACATTTCCTGCGGAGGAATATTTTTACTCAATAAGGTTTGCCATGCCGCCTCTTTGGCTTGTAAATATTCTGTAGTGGTCGGGTAAAATGCTTTTTTGACAAAGCGAAATTTTTGAATATGTTTTCCGCTTTGCCACAAATGGCGATAGCGGGCGAGCCAGTTCCAATACTCCTTCCGGAGTGTTTCCGGTAATTTATATTGATTGAAGAAAATGTGGTTGATGATTCTTTCGGAAATATAGTAAGGATTTTCGTAAGATTTCAAGAACTGCGGATAGCGGGCGATTTTTTTCAAGGCGGCAAACCAGTAAGGAAAAATATCAATCAATTTTTCGTTGGCAATTATGCCGAAATTAAACATTTTCGGATTATCCGGATCAAGAGCAAAGGCGGCAAATTGCAGTTTCTCTGCCAAAAAAAGTTTGTGGTCATCGCGGGCGATACGGGCTTCGGAAGCGAAGCGGCGGGCTTCATCTTTCAAGGTATAGCGTTTTTTTGACGGCGGGCGGGAACAATGTTCCTGCAATGTGGATAAAACACTTGCTAAATCGGTACTTTCATTTTTGAACACGGTTTTGTTTTGAGCATCCACCGCGTAAACAGCGAAAATTATCTCTTCTGCATCACTTCCGGGATTGAATTCAAAATGAATGATTTCAGAGCCACTGACCGCATCCCGCCAAGCTCCGGAGAGTTCCTGCTCCAACAGCAGTTCGACCAAATACTCCCGTTCCAGTAAAATTGCCGGAGTTTGATTGATTGCCTGTTTTACAGTATCGGAATATTTTTCAGCTTTTCCGGCAAGCGAACGATGCAGATTATTGCGGATACCGGCAAAGGAAATGATACGTTTTTTGAAAAAATCTTTTCCGGCATTATTCCACTTCAATATTTCCTGTTTGATTTCAGCCGTTGATTTTTCAAAATCTGCCGATAATTTCCGGTAAGCCAGACGGAAGCCATAACGGGTTTCAAAAGCGGTCAGAGTGTTATTCTGAACCGCAATGAAAATATCCGCACCGGCAAAACATCTAGCAAGTCTGGCAATTCCGAACTGCTGAATCAGATATTGTTCCTGACGTATATCACCGATATTGCTGCGCTCAACAAACTCAATGCTTCCGGCAAGTTCTGCCTGCACAAGTTCAACCGCATTTTTTCCGGAATCGTCCAAACCTGTTACAGCAAAATTAACACTTCCAAAAACTGGAATAAGGCAGAAAGTTATGAAAATAGCGAACAGTATTTTTTTCATAATCTGATTTTCAAAAAGCCTTTTTTGCTTCCGGGTTCGATATTGATGCGGATGCGTTGCGGACATTTGCCGTAAGTGTTGGCTCCCATTCCGTTGTGTGTGGATATTTTGCCGTCGGGATATTGCATTTGTGTCCAAATTGCTGAACTTGGTGGAGTCGGGAACGCTTTACCGTTGGCATAGTGCGGCATAATGACGAAGTTGAAACGGCCGG
Source organism: Victivallaceae bacterium (assembly GCA_045605305.1). GTDB lineage: Bacteria > Verrucomicrobiota > Lentisphaeria > Victivallales > Victivallaceae > UBA1784. Next base: position 2,086 of record JAZUPS010000171.1, on the reverse strand, counting down.
GTTTGATAAAAATATCCACATAATTCTGCTGGGTATCCTGCTGTATTTCCAATACATAGAAGTTTCCTGCCGGAACATTTTCCCGTGTGACTTTGATCGCATCGGGATTGCTGACTTCAAAGCGGAAACGCTCACTGCTGTTATCTGCATCAGAACCGAAATGGCGGTTGTATTGTTTTTTTGCTTCGGGATAAACTTCAGCAAGCTGTTTCAAGGCTTGACGGTACGCATCCTCTTTCATCATCGTGCGCTCCCGATCTAATGCCACTAATGATTGGGAGTAAAATGATTGTGATGGCTGCGGATTGTATCTGGCGTCAAGATTGTGTTTTCCTGCAAGATAGAGCAGTTTCCAGTATCCGGTGTGATTGGTTTTCTGCCGCAGCAGCATGGCAATGATTTCCGGATTGCCGCGCTCGGCAGCTTGTTTGAAAGCATTTTCCTGATCTTTGAGTGGCAACTGGAAAATTTTGAATATCTCACAGACCGGGTGATCGTTCCGGCTGGCAAGCATTTTCCGATATGCGGCGGCTTTCCGCTGATCGTATCCGGCATTATAGAGAGAAGCAAGTTTTGCCGTACTTTGATTGGGATCGGGTAACAGAGAAAGGAGAAACTTTGCATTATCTAAATCCCGCAAATAGTGTTTGCAGGGTGTTTTCTTATACGCTTCAAGCTCTTTGATCGCTGATTTCAGCATTTTGTATGCTTTATCAGGATCATATACATTATATTTATTTTGGGGCGTAATAAGAATTGCCGCCATCATAATTTTGGCAGGAGTATGACCGGCTTCAGCAGCCTTGCGGATGTCATTATAATTACTGCCCAAACCGATGGGATCGGTGCTGTAATTTTTAAAGTCGGCAAATGTTATACCATAAAGCGCATCAATGCTGCCAAACTTTACCGCACTCTGCCGCAGATGTTCCCCGGACGCACTCCGGTCTGGATTGCTTCTGGACATCGCCGCCCAAATGGACGCTCCGGCGATATTGCCCATGATGCGGGTCTTTTCAAAGTAACAGTTTTTCAGCGGCTGTCTGCCTTTGAGATTGATTTTCTGATTGACAACTCTGCCGTGGTAATTCCAGGTTTTGAGTGTAATTGAACGCTGATTGCCGACCGGCGGGACCAGCATTTTTCGCCAGACCCCGCGGAACTCCTCACCGTGAAAGCGGCTCCCCGGGAAACTGTCGTTATATCCGGCCAGCATCCGGTTGAAATATTTTGCTGTCTTTTGGTAATCAATGCTTTGACCGCAGTATCCCCGGCTGTAAACCAAATAAAGCAATATCGAAGCAAAATGGTTGCGGGAACTTAATTCTTCAGCCATCTGCAAGGCTTCAATGGTCTTTCCTGAATAAAGCTTTTGAGCAACCGGAAGATACTCTTCCAATTCACCATTACTGTTGCCGGCAAATGCCGGAGCAATGCACAAAATTGCGAGGATGGTCAATAATAATTTTTTCATTTTTTCTTTTTTATCTCCCGGTAAAATATTTTTTTGATATATCCTTGAATACTTTTTTTGCCATTACTTTCAAAATCTATACGGCGACAGTTGTACGGCAAACGCATGATCGGTGTACCATCCGGCAGATAGCCGCCGTCTTTATTCAGCGGACGGTCGTTTTTATCAAAAATCCCCGTACTCCATCCCCACACAACGCGGTCGAGTGCCACCACATATTCAAAGTTTTCCGGAATCGCAGGCAGATTTAACAGAAGGGTTATTTTCTGATTGCCATTGGAGGGATTTTTGTCAAAACGCAGTTGCTCATTTACGATTTTTGCATCAAACAACGCAGGGAAATCTGCTTCGATATGGGAAACGAATTTTTCTATGGGTATGGTAACTTCCTGCGGCTCAACTTTTTTTGCCGGATTTGCTTTGGGCTTGGGGACAACTTCAGGAGGAGTGATGGGAGTTGCCAGTTCTTTTTTCAAAGCGGCACGTTCGGCATCTTTTGCCTTATCCGCCTTTAATTCATCCAACAGCCATGTCGTAGTGGAAACCTGTTTCCTGCCCCAAACGAACAGAGGAGCAGCCGCAGAAATACTGATGTTGCTCAAGGCGATCCCG
>JAZUPS010000170.1:0-20596 GCA_045605305.1 Victivallaceae bacterium | reverse complement strand
TTCGGGTGTTACCGCTGTGGGTAGCACCCCTTGTCTCGGCGTAGAGTTGCGAAGCAACCGAAGCCGGATCAAACTACCAGCTTTCATCTCATCAACGGTCTCTTTTCAATCTTCTTTTGACTGACTTTTGAAATCACCTCTCTTTTTTTGAATATACACCGGCAACAGTGGAAAAGCAAGCATTTTTATCAATGAAAATGAAAAGAAATGAGAAATTTTCTTTTTTTCTCAAAAATTTATACATATTTTCATATATTACCCCTTGTTCTTTTCCTTTTCCCGGATTATATTTTTCAAGTGAGGTAATTTTCAAAAGCAATTCAAACAGAGATCGTGAAAGTTGTCTCTGGCGATAGGAAAGGACAACCGATGGCAGAAAAGATCGATTTTGTCGGACTGGGATTCTGCAGCAATGATTATCTGGCGGTGCTGCCGCATATCCCTATGGACAGCAAAGTACAGATACTTGAACATCTCATTCAGGGCGGCGGCCCGGGGGCGACTTCCACAGTGGCGGCATCCCGGCTGGGGGTTGCCAGTGCCTTTATCAGTTCAGTCGGTGATGATGAAGCAGGCAAAATGATCATCAGCGATCTGGAAAAAGAGGGCGTTTCAACCTCCTCTATGCTCATCCGGCAGGGAACTGCTTCACCGGTGGCGTACTGCTGGGTGGAAGCTGATACCGGCAAGCGCAGCGTGGCATGGACAAGAGGCGGATTGGTGGAGGTCAAGCCGGAAGAGGTGGATTTCGAGCTGATCGCCAGAGCAAACGTGCTTCATCTGGATGGTCACCATACCGATGCGGCGATCGCCGCCGCCAAATTTGCCAGAGCAAACAATGTGCTGGTCAATTTCGATGCCGGAACCATGCGTGACGGAGTGCCGGAACTGCTCAACTGTGCGGATATACTGATAACTTCTGAAGAGTTCGCAAGAAAAGTCACCGGGGAAAATGAGTTGGAAAAAGCTCTCTTTGCCCTTGCCGGGATCGGGGCAAAAGTTACCGGTATCACCATGGGGGAACTTGGTTCCATGGTGCTGGCAGAGGGAAAAATCCTCCGTTGTCCGGCATTTAAAGTGGATAAGGTGGTCGATACCACCGGTGCCGGTGACGTTTACCATACCGGTTTTGCAGTCCGTTATCTGGAAACGGATGATCTTATGGAGTGTATGCGTTTTGCTTCTGCGGTTTCGGCGCTTAAATGCGGCAAACTCGGCGGCAGAACCGGAATCCCCACCCGCAAAGAGGTGGATGAGTTCCTCAAAAGGCATTGATTGGTGAAAAATATGAAAAAATTCAAAATTGCTTATTTGCCGCTGACCAAAGTCAACTGGTCAAATGAAACTCTGGAAACTGCCCGCAAGGATGCTCTGGCGTTTCTGCAAACTCTTTCCGGGGTGGAAACCGTCGGCGGCAGCCGGATGATCGCTCTGGAAAGCGAAGCCATTGCCGAACTGGAACGCATGGAAGAGGAAAAACCGGATCTGATCGTCGCTCATTTTATGACCTTCGCTCTGGGGGTGATCGTTCCCATGTTTGCCCGGCGCCTCAACGTCCCGGTCGTTCTCTGGTCGATGAAAGAACCCGATCCCGCGGGAGGCAGGCTGCAGAATAACTCCTTCTGTGCCGCCAATATGAATGCTCACTTCATGTACCGTATGCGGGTTCCTTACTTCCATATCCACGCTTTTCCCGGCAGTGCCGAAGCCAATGAAGGTCTGCTCAATGCGGTGAAAGTCACCCGCACGGTCAACATGCTCGGCAAGATCCGGGTGGGAGTTATCGGCGGCAGAGTTCCGGGATTTTTCACTTCCAGCTGCAACGAAATGATGTTGAGGAACAAAATCGGCGCCGAGGTCAAGTATATCACCCAGCATGAGGTGATCGAAACGGCAAAGAAAATTACCGGCGATGAGCTGGCTGATGCCCGCAAAACGATCCTTGCCGATGCCCCATGTCACGACACTGACGGGCCGACTCCCGCCCAGCTGGATAAATCCGCCGCCCTGTTCGCCGCTGTCGGCAAGATGAAAGAGCGCTTCGCTGTCAACACCTTTGCCATGCGGTGCTGGCCGGAATTTATCGCTGATGACCTCTACGGCATAGCGGTCTGTTCCACCATCGGTCACTTGACCAATCACGGCTTGATCACCGCCTGTGAAGGGGATGTTTACGGAGCAGTTACCATGCAGATCGCCAGAGAACTTTCCGGAGAACTGCCATTTTTCTGCGATCTGGTGATAATGGAAGGTGATTACGCCGTGGCGTGGCACTGCGGAGCAGCTCCCTGTGCTATCTGCAAAAGCGGGTTCAACGCTCAGCTGCGGAAAAGTTCCACTGTCGAAGGTGGCGGTGTCAAGGGCGTGACCAATGAATTTCCCCTCAAACCCGGCAGAGTTACCCTCTTCCGTCTGGGCGAAACCCGGGATGGGGATGGCTTCCGGATGCTGATCGCCGCCGGGGACGGTCTGGATACCGATCTTTTCATCCGGGGAAATCCGCTTAAAATAAAACTGGATGCCGGTTGTGACAAAATGCGTCAGGAGATCATCGGCAACGGCTGGGAACACCACTACACTCTCTGTTACGGTGATCAGACCGGAAATCTTGCCGACCTCTGCAAAATGCTCGATATACAATATACCATCGTGAAATAAGGAGTATAACATCATGAATGACAAAAATCTTTTGATCCATCTTTCCCCGGTTCAGGGCTACAATCCGGTCTTTGCTTTGGGTGAATACAATATGCAGTTGACCCGTTTCGGCATCGTACAGCTGGCGCAGGGGACGGTTTACTCCGGCAATACCGGAGATTTTGAAATGGCGATCGTCACTCTGGGCGGTAAATTTTCCGCCGAGGGTGACAACTGGAAGTTCGCGGAGGTCGGCGGCAGAAAAAATGTCTTTGACGGCAAACCCCACACCCTTTACCTGCCCCGCAACACCGCTTTTACCATTACTGCGTTGACCGATTGCGACTTTGCCGTCAATGAGTCCCCCGCCAGCCGGGATACCGCTCTTCCCACGGTGATCACTCCGGAAATGACCCGCACCATCTCCATCGGCAGAGACAACTTCACCCGTGCCGCAACCATCATGCTGGATGAGACCTTCGACTCTGAACACTTCTATATCGGTGAAGGCATGATCCCTTCGGGCAACTGGTCAGGTTATCCCCCCCACCGGCACGATTTTGACGATCTTCCCGGTGAAATCGACATGGAAGAGACCTATTTCTACCGCTTCGATCCTCCTCAGGGATTCGGTATCCAGAAGGTCTACCAGCCCGATGGTTCCATCGATGAAACTTATACCGTCAAAAACAACGACACCGTTGCCATTGCCGAGGGTTATCATCCTCTTTGCGGGGCACCGGGTTATCAGATGTACTATTTGTGGACGATGTGCGGCAAAGTCAACCGCGGCTTGATCTCCGCTAAAGATCCGCAGCACGACTGGGTGAAGTAAAATGGCTGAAAAAACACTGCTGCTGGGAATCGATTTCGGTACCGGCGGGTGCAAAGTCACCGCAATAGATACCGGCGGCACGGTCATCGGGGAAGCATCGGTGGAGTACCCCACCGAATATGCCAAGCCCGGCTGGTCGGAACAGAATCCCGCCGACTGGTACGATGCCATGTGCCGGGCATTGAAAACTCTGACGGCAAAAGGGGTGGAACTTCCTGCCGTTGCCGCTGTCAGTCTGGATGGTTCCACTCACAATGCCGTATTGCTGGACGGCAATATGCAGGTTTTGCGTAAAACTGTCATGTGGACTGACCAGCGCTCAATTCAGGAGTGTGCCTTTCTCCGGGAAAATTACGGGGAAAAGATCTTCGCCACGGCGTACCAGATGCCGACTCCCACCTGGACTTTGCCCCAGCTGCGCTGGCTCAGTATCCATGAACCGGAAGTGCTGAAAAAGCTCCGGCATATCCTTTTTGTCAAGGATTATGTGCGTTATCTGCTTACCGGTGTTGCTGTTACCGACTATATCGAAGCGCAGGGTACGCTCTTTATGGATATGAAAAAAATGCAGTGGTCAGCGGAACTTGTTCAGTTGGCCGGTATCACTGCCGACGTACTGCCGGAACTGGTCAAGCCCACGGATATGGTGGGCAGGATCACCGCGCAGGCGGCAAAAGATACCGGATTGGCAGAAAATACTCCGGTGATCTGCGGCACGTCGGATTCTGCGGCAGAAGATTACGGTGCCGGAGCGATCACTCCCGGGGACTGCATCATCAAACTTGCCACTGCCGGAAATGTCAACGTCATGACCTCTGAAGCTCATCCTGATCCGGGTATGCTTACCTATTCCCACGTTATTCCGGGTATGTGGTACTCTGTGGCGGCCACCAATGCGGCGGCGCTCTGCCAGAGATGGTTCCGGGATGCCTTTTGCCAGCTGGAGATCGCCTCGGAGGAAAAAACGGGCAAAAAAGCCTTTATCCGGATGGGGGAACTGGCGGAAAAATCCCCCGTCGGAGCCAACGGAGTGATGTTTCACCCCTATTTGCAGGGAGAGCGTTCACCTTACTGGGATCCGAAATTGAGAGCAAGTTTCACCGGAGTCGCCATATCCTCCGGCAAAGGGGATTTCATCCGGGCGCTCTTTGAAGGGGTGGCATTTTCTCTGCTGGATTGTTACGGACAGATCAAAAATGCCGGTTTGGAAGTCGGCAGGATCTTTCTCATCGGCGGCGGCGCCAGAAGCGCTCTGTGGAGTCAGATCATCAGTGATGTTTTCAACCTTTCCGGGGTGATCCCCGCTCCGGCGGATGCCTCTTTCGGAACCGCATTGATCGCCGGAACCGGTGTGGGGATCTTTCCCGACAGTGCCGCCGCAGTACGGAAATGTCTGAAACTGGAAAGAGAATTTTCACCCGATCCGGCAGCAGTGGAAAAGTACCGTCAGCTTTTTGAGACCTATCGTGAGATCCACGATGCCCTTGCTCCGGTATACGCAAAAAAGTAAACACAAATAACCTCAACCAACAGTTGTTCACATACAAAGGAGATTGAACAAAATGCTTTCAGCAAAAGACAATTACATGTACGAGATGATCCGTACAGAGTTGATCGATGCCGTCGGTCAGGAGTATGTCAGCACCAATGATGCTGATAAATTCGGTCACTCCGTAGATTATTACTGGATCCCGGAAATGTGGCATGACCGCGGCAAAGATACTCCGAAACCGGATTTTGTTATCCACCCCGGCAGTGCCGAAGAGGTTGCCAAGGTGATGAAAATCGCCAACCATTACAAAATCCCCGTGACCCCCTGGGGCGGAGGTTCCGGTTCTCAGGGCGGAGCATTGCCGGTTTACGGCGGCATCATTCTGGATACCAAACGGATGAATAAATTTATCGGCATCGATAAAGAGTCCCTTACCGTCACCTGTCAGACCGGTATGATCGCCCGTCATCTTGAGTGGCAGTGCAATAAGGAAGGTTACTCCACCATGCATCTGCCGGCTTCGATTTCCTGTGCCACCATCGGCGGATTTCTTGCCCACAGAGGAACCGGAGTGCTTTCCACCAAATACGGAAAGATCGAAGATATGGTCATGTCGCTGGAAGTGGTCACTCCCACCGGAGAGATCATCCGCACTCTGCCTGTTCCCCGGCACGCTTCCGGGCCGGATCTGACCATGCTTTTCCTGGGCAGTGAAGGAACTTTGGGGGTCATTACCGAAGTGACTTTGAAAGTCCACCCCGAACCGGAAGCCAGAGAGTTCCGGGCATACATTTTCAAAGATTTCCACACTGCCATGAGCGCCGGAGCGGAATTGATGCGCAGCCGTCTGCAGCCCTGTGCAGTGCGCCTTTATGATGAGGAGGAGACGATCCACCATGTCCGCAAAGTTTTCGGTATGGAACTGGATAAGGGTGCTTATCTGGTCTTCGGCTTTGACGGAGCAAAAGAGATCGTCGATTGCCAGATGAAACGGGCAAGAGCCATTATGGAAGAGAAGTACCACGGCAAAGATCTGGGCAGCAAAGGCGGAGATTTGTGGTGGGAAAACAAATATAAATTCTTCTATCCGCCCTATATGTTCCACATGCCTCAGGCATTCGGTACGCTGGATACCGTGGCGACCTTCGCCAATATCGAAAATGTTTATTGGGCGATGAAAAAGGTGGTCAATGAGAACTTCCCCCAGGCGCGTTTTATCGGTCACTTCTCCCACTGGTACGAATGGGGCTGTATGCTCTATGCCCGCTTCATCTTTGAGGGTGAAAATGTTCCCGCCGATCCCGCCGAAGCTGCCCAGCTCTACAACCGGGTCTGGGATATGGCGATCCGTGCCGCTATCGCCAATGGCGGTGTGATCAATGAACACCACGGTGTCGGTCTTAAACTCGGCAGACTGATGAAAGAGCTGTACGGACCGGCAATGCCGGTTCTCGAAGGAATCAAAAAACAGCTTGACCCCAACAACATTATGAACCCCGGTAAATTAGGCTTCAAAGGAATCTGACCATGAATATCGATAAATATAATGACGCTGTAAAAAATTGCCGTTTCTGTTTCATGTGCCGCCATCTTTCGGCGGTGGGCAATGTGACTTTCACCGAAGCGGATACCCCCCGGGTACGGGCTTCGATGATCTACGGAGTTACCATGCATCCGGAAAAAATCAGTGACAGGGACTTCATTGACACGTTGTACCGTTCTGATCTTTCCCGCTGCTGCTGTTATCATTGTGTGAATCATTACGATGAAAACAGCCTCAATATCGCCATGAGAACCGACATTGTGGAGCAGGGGTTTGCTCCGGATTATGTCAAAGCGATCGTTGAAAAACTGCAGAATTCTTCCGTCTGGGAGGTTTCCGGAGCCGGAGAGGTAGGTTTCTTCACCGACCGTTACACTCTGGAATCAGAGAGTGTCGCTCCTGCTTTTGATGCCATTATGAAAAAAGCGGGTGTCGCTTATGCGGTGATCAAAGGCGGCTGTATCGGCAGAGCGCTGAAGGTGCTGGGATTTGCTGCTGACGCAAAAGCTGCCGCTGCCAAATTTGTCGATACGGTCAAAGCTGCCGGAATCAAAACTCTGGTGGTCTCCAATCCGGCTGCTTATGAACTGCTTAAAAATGACTGCAGAGAGTTCGGGATCGAAGTGCCGTTCACGGTCATGCACTCATCTGAATACATTCTTTCGCTCAAATTGCACTTCAAAGCGGTTGGCAAACTCTACTATCTGGAAAGCGATTATCTGAAAAATTACAACGATAACTCCGCTTATCCTGCTGAATTGCTTTTCGCTCTTGGCGCTGAACGGAAACCTTTCGGCACCAACAATGAAGAATCCTACACCTGCGGAGAAGGAGCGGTGGTTCTTCCTGAGATCAATGAAGGAATCGTCCGCAAACTGGCGGAGTATATCGCCGACCGTGCGGATGATCCTGCCGGAGATCTGATCGCGGTTGCCTCCCCCTATACCAAAGTCTGGCTGAAAAAGTATACTCAGCTCAAGGTGATGACTTTGGAAGAAATCGCGGCTCAGGCGCTGTAAGGAGATGCTCTTATGGCTCTGGTAACGATGAAAGAGATGCTCCTTGCCGCCCGCAAAGAAAAGCGGGCGGTGGGCGCATTCAATATTGCCAACTATGAGACCGCAAGAGCGGTACTGATGGCGGCGGAAGGGGAAAAACAGCCGGTGATTATCCAGCTGTATATGCGGTTGTTCGATTCCGAGAAGGCTTACGATCTTGCCGGATTGCTCATTCGCCTTGCCAACCGTGCTGATATTCCGGTGGCGATCCATCTGGATCACGGCAACACAGTTAAACAGGTGAAAGATGCTCTTGCCTGGGGGTACACGTCGGTAATGTATGACGGTTCCCGGTTATCCTTTGAGGAGAACGTGAAAAATACTGCGTTTTGCGTGCAGTATGCCAAGAGTTTCGGTGCTTCTGTTGAAGGTGAGATCGGTCATGTGGCACAGGGGGATGAAACTGCCATTACGGAGGTTTCTGAAGCGGTGGAATTTGCCGGGGCAACCGGAGTTGACGCGCTTGCGGTTTCCATCGGAACTGCTCACGGTTACTACACCAGCGAACCGAAACTGGATATTGAACGCTGCCGGGCGATAGCTGAAGCTCTGCCGGAATTGCCGCTGGTGCTTCACGGCGGTTCGGGAACGCCTCTTTCCGATGTCCGCAAGGTCATTGAAAACGGCGTTGCCAAGGTCAATATCGCCACAGAATATATGGATACATACCTCAAAAGTTCCCGTAAAGAACTTGAGAAACTCAACGGTAAATTCCTTCCCATCGACAAATATTTTGATCCGATAGTGGATGAGTGTGCCGCTCATGCCGCCCGTTTGATCCGCTTTTTCGCGGGAAAATAAGGCGCGGTGATTTTGAAACTCAGCGGAGAGAGCATCCGCTGAGTTTTTTTCGCGCTGTTCCCGGTATCGGTTGATTCTGCCATCTGGTACTCTCCGGATTTACTCCATCCGTCTTCATTGCACTGCGCCGTGACAAGGCGGCGAAACCTTTTGCCGCCGCTATACCTTCCGGGAGTTGCCGGTTGCGGTGCGAAGCATATTTTGTTTTATTACGATTTGCAAAAAAAAATTTCCGATGTATATTAATATATAGGATTAGGTTTTGCGGTGTTCCTTTGATCAAATCAGAAGAGGTTTTGCAAATGAAAAGACTTTCACTCTCCGCGCGGAGAAGGAAGCCTAACGGCTTTACTCTTATAGAACTCCTTGTCGTTATTGCAATTATCGCCATTCTGGCGGCGATTCTGCTGCCCGCCCTCAATTCCGCCAGAGAAAGGGGCAGAGCAACCGGTTGTGCTTCCAACTTGAAACAGCTCGGTTACGGGGCGGCTATGTATGAGGATAATTTTGACGGTTACATGGTTCCCCACCTGCTTTATGATGAGTCGCAGGAAGACGGTTACGTCACTTTTGCCTATTATACCAACAAAATGTATCTCAACTCTCCATTGAGCTACATCTGCCCCAGCAAGGAGCGCAATGTACTCGGCAAAACCATGGGGGCAACTTTCAGCACCGGTTACGGCGGCAGTTATTTCACCATCACCGGCAGCTACTGGGTTTCCAAGACCGGCGGGGCGCCGGAATTTTCCAACTGGCAGTATGTGCCGCCGAAAAACACTGAGCTTGGAACTCACTCTAAAACTGTCCATTTTGCCGATACTTACAATTACTCCGATCCCACTATCGGCGGTGCGGCTATGGAGAGCCGTAAAAAGGATAACGGCATTGCCATTTACGGTCAGCACCAGAATTCCTGCAACATCGTCTGGTGCGACGGTTCGGTGCGGAGTGTGAAATTTGCCGATCCCCTGAATGGTTATGTGGAACTTGGCGAGTGTGCCGGAAGATCTTCTTTCGGTAACGGCAACCACTTCGATCGAACCAAAACCCGCAAAGGAAATTATTGATATGAAATCCAGATTACTGGCAGCCGCGACTGCCGCAGCAGCTATCGTCTGCACCGCCGATCTTGATGCAGCTCCCCGTTACTGCAATGTGAAACTCATGCAGTGGAATCTGCATATCGCCATTGACATGAATTTCAAATACAACCTCAAAACTCAGGCAGATGTCATTCTCAAACATGACCCCGATGTGGTGGTGTTGAATGAGGTGGATAAAAATTGTGCCAGAACCGGTTTTGTGGATATGACCAAAGAACTTGCCACCCTTACGGGGATGTGTTTTTCCCAGTTCGCCGGATGCCGTATCCTGCCTCCGGAGGGTCTTTACGGCAATGCGATCCTTTCCCGCTACCGCATGGAAATGGTCGGTTCATGGCTGATTCCCGCATCCACAGATGAGACCCGGGGCATGACTTTGATGAAAATTTATGCTCCCAATCCCTTTTTAGTGGCAGTTACCCACCTCTGCTGGCGGCCGACGCCGGAAGAGAATGCCGCCAGAGTGGAAGCGGTGAAAAAGATAGATGAACTTATTTCCCGGAACAACCCCGGCAACCTTCCGGTGGTGCTGGCGGGGGATTTTAATTGTTACCCGAAAAGCGACCCGGTGGATAAACTGGCGGAACTGGGTTGGACTCTGGAAAAACCCATTCCCACTTTTCCTTCCAAAAAACCGGAAAAGGAGATCGACTTCGTATTCCGCAAAACCGCCGACAACCGTCTGGAGGTCATCAGCCGTACCGGTATTGATGAGAAGATCGCTTCCGATCACATCCCGGTGGTCAATGAGTTGAAAATTTACCGTGATAACGAAAGATAACAGGAGTAAAAAATGAAAAAATTTCATCTCTTATCCATTGCGGCAGCCGTGCTGTCAGGTATGGCACTCTCTGCTGCTCCCAAGGCGGAAGATATTCTTGCCGCCCGCACCTTTGCGGTGGATTACACCAAAAGCCAGGAGACGGTCAAAGCTCAATTTGCCAAAGGCAAACCCGACGGCAGGATCATGCCCGGCAACATTCCGCTGCGTTTTGACTTCGATGTGCTTTCCACCACCAACTACGGCTTGCAGGTCGGTGCCGGTCGTGCCGGGGTGCGTTATGACGGTATCGCCAACTTCCCCCTCAATGGCGGAACCATCGAAATGACCATCAAAAATATCGACTGGGAGTATCCGGAAAAGAAAGTCCATCTTTTCATGCAGCCGATCTCCGCTGATTTGACCATGTTCGTCTATAAGCACAGCAACGACGGTCTGGGGGTCTATGTTTTGAATAAAAAGAGCAAAAAGTCCCTCTTTCTCCGCGCCATGCCCAAAGATTGGAAGAGCAACTCCATCCACCATCTGGCTTACACCTGGGATGGTGCGGGCAATTCAGTGCTGTATTTCGACGGTTTGATGGTTCGCAAAGGCTTTATTGAGTTCCCGGAAACTCCGGTCAAATTCATCGACATCGGTTCATCCGGCAGATTCGGTGCCAATGGTCAGAGTGCCATCGGTCATGTGCGTATCTATGACCGGGCGCTTACCGCTCAGGAGATCATCGTGGTCGCCGGAGAGTTGATCCCGGAATTAAAAAAAAAAGGACTCCAGGTAATTAAGGAGACCATTATGGCGCCCAGTCCCTGGTTCAAGAACCGGGTGAAACTGGGCATGGAAGCCCTTGACGGCGATTACGTTCCCTATCCCTTTGAAAATGTTGCGGCAAAGGATAAAGATCTTGCGGTCTGGCAGCGCCGATACAGCTTCGGCGGCAGTGGTCTCCTGGATCAGGTCAAGGTCAAAAATGAAGATCTGCTCCGCAAAAGCATCAATCTCACTCTCAACGGCAAAGAGCTGAAATTCAGCGATTACCGCATCACCAGACAGCAAAAAGGCAGAGTGGAATTTGCCAAAAGCGCGGCAAATGCCGCTTTGCAGGGCGCCTTTGAGTATGACGGCATGGGTCACTTCAAAGTGACCCTCAAACCGGGGGAAAAGGTCAATGAGTTGACCTTGCGCATGCCGATGACTAAAGAGGCTTCAGAGTTGCTCAACTTTGTCGGTGCCACTGACCGTATCGGCGGTGATTACGGTCCATCCAGCCCCAAAGGAAGCAACACCTTTGAACTTCCCGCAACTCCCGGAGTGGTCTGGAAAAAACGTTTCGGAACTCACGTCTGGCTGGGTTCCACCCGCAGCGGTCTGCAGTTCTTTGTGGGCAGCGAGCAGTGGTACTATCCCCGCAAGCGCACCGATCTTTTTGAAATCGTCCGCAATGAGGATGGCAGTGCCGACTTTGTGGTGAAAATGATCGTCAAACCCCTGCCGGAAAATGCTCCGGAAGAGTTCACCCTTGAATTCGGTTTTATCGCCACTCCCGTCAAACCTCTGCCGGATGGTTGGCGCGCCATGACCATGAGCGCCCAGTACGATGCCTTTTCCGGAACCACCCGCGGCGATATTCTGGTTTACTGGCCCGATGAGTGGGCGCAGATCAGCCTTGACCCCGAACCTACTCGCGGTTTGAATAAGGATCGTACCCGCTTCAAGGTGAAAGCTGACCGGAAAAGCGGCAGAAAAGTCGTCCCCTACTGGGATCGCCGCCATCTGCCTATTTCCCAGAACCACAAAGTCAATCCCGATGCAGAGGCGATTTACGAAGAGTGGAGCCCCGATCCCCAGCGTTCCCGTGCCGGAAGATTTGACTGGATGCGCTGTTCCGGAACCAGTGCCTGGATGGATTATCTGACCTGGTGTGTTGACCAGTGGGGGGAAGTTTTTGGCACTATCGACGGGTTCTATATGGATGAAATGATCCTTGACCCCAATAAAAATCCCCGTTCCGGCGGCGGTTACACCGACTATGACGGTGAAAGACGCCCGACCTACTCCTGGCTGGCGGAACGCAATCTCTACAAACGTATCCATTATGTGATTTCCAAGCGCAGCGGAAACAAGCAGTTGTGGAGCATTGCCCACAACTCTGCCACCTACATGATGGAATTTATGTCGCCTTTTACTCTCTTTCTTACCGGGGAACACCTTTACAGCGGATATTTCCGGGATGATCCCCATCTGATCCCGCCGAAGCATGACCGTCTCTACTATTACAGTTACAGTCTGCCCATGGAACGGGTCAAGGGAGAGTTTTTCAACCGTCAATGGGGGGCGATCATCGCGTGGCTGCCCTGCATGAAAGATCAGCGGGATATTATGGAACTGCCCACTCCCACCCGGGATATGATGAGCCGTATCATGCACGCCGACGTAATTTTCTGGCCCTTATGGTGCAATAAGCAGGAGATCTACAAGATGGATGAGATCCGTCGCAAATGGGATATCGGCAACCAGGCGGTGGAGTTTGTTCCTTACTGGGAAAATAAAGCGGTTACTTCCGTAACTGAAGGCAGCTGTATCAGTTACTATGAGAAAAACGGCGAAAAACTTGCCATTGTCAGCAATCTTTCCCGCAAGCCGCAGGATTTGATAATCCAGCTGCCTGCCGGAACCAAAAGCGTGATCAATGCTGAAAACGGTCAGGCTCTTGCGGTAAAAAATAACAAAGTAACTTTGCCGGTCAAACGCAATGACTTCGGCGTATTGATCATTAAATGAGGTAATAGTATGGCTCCCAAAAAAAACTGGAAAATCATCAATGTTGAGGATTTCGTTATCTTCAAAGCATCTGATGACATTATTGATGAGGCAAATGCCGCTTACGCCCGCGCCAATGAGATAAACCGCAAGTATGTGGAGTCTCACGCCACTCCCGAACCTGCCATGCCGGTTTCCGGTACATTCATCTACGCCCAGCCCCCCAACTACCGGGGTTATCCCATGCTTCACGCCACCGTGGAGGATTGGGCGGAAAAGTTCCGTCTGCTCAAAAGCTGCGGCGTGGATACGGTGATCTATCAGGCGGCGGTGTGGAACGAACTTGAAACGGTCTATTACCCCAGCAAACGCTTCAAAAATTACCGTCTCTTTGACCAGATCGGCAATGTGTTGGAAGCGGCAGCTTTGGAGGGACTTCAGGTTTACCTCGGCGCATACGGTTCCGTTTCCGGCTGGTGCATGGGCAAAGACCCGGCATTTATCGAACAGGAGAAGCAGAACCACTTCGCCGTTCAGGATGAGCTTTTTGAACTTTACGGCGGTAAATTCAAGGGAATTTACTTCGCTCCGGAAACCGCTTACCGCGGTGAGCGTGACCTCTATACGGAAAAGGCGCTGAACAGCATTTACAAGGATTTCTGCAGCCGTTTGAAGTCGCTCCATCCCGGTTGTGAGATACTCATGTCACCTGCCACCAAATATTATGAGGGCAAACTGGATGAGATGATCGATTCGTGGAATACCATCCTTGACGGGGTGGAGCTGGATATTATGGCGCCTCAGGACTCCATCGGCTGCTGCGGCAACAATCTGGAGTATCAGCCCGTCATGTTTCAGGTGTGGCGCAAGATCTGCGATGCCAAAAATATCCGTTTCTGGAGCAACGTGGAACTCTTTGAAGATCTGGATTGTTCTCAGATCAATGCGGCGATTCCCGCTGATACCCGCCGGGTGGCGCATCAGATCGCCAACGCCTCAAAAGTGGCGGAAAAACTGATCTCATGGGAGATGATCTTTTATACGGATGAATCATCCGGTCCCAGAGCGCTGGAACTGCGCAAGTTCCTGCAGGAGTGTTACGCCCGCAGCAAGTGAAATGCGCCTTCCGGAAGTGCCGCTCTTTCCCGGAAATGAATTGCCCTTTGTCAGAAGAAGATTTGTAAAAAAGATTGACAAAGGGCAGTTTTTGTGCTATATTTTACCATGGTATTTTGTGTTCTGACAAGAAATTAAAAAAATCTATGGGAGGGAATGGATCATGGAATGGTTCAAATCCGCATTTGCCGGGGTTCAGCCCGGAACGTTGACGGCGTTCATCGGTTATCTGATTTTGATGGTGACCGTGGGTGCGATTTTCTGCAAGAAGAATAATTCACTTGCCGGTTATCTGCTGGGCGGCCGCGGCATCGGCAGCTGGGTGACGGCGCTTTCGGCGCAAGCCAGCGATATGTCCGGCTGGCTGCTTATGGGATTGCCCGGTGCGATCTATCTGGGCGGCATGGGTGATGCCTGGGTGGCGATCGGTCTGGCGCTGGGAACTCTGCTGAACTGGCTGCTGGTTGCGCCCAGATTGCGTATCTACACAGAAAAAACCGAAGCGTTGACCCTCTCAACTTTCTTCGCCAACCGCTTTAAAGATCCTTCCGGAATGCTCCGGATCATCTCCTCTTTTATTATTCTGCTTTTCTTCACCATCTATGCTGCCAGCGGTATGGTTGCCGCCGGAAAACTCTTTGAGTCCATGCTGAAGATCGACTACAAAGTTTCCGTATTGATCGGTGCGGCGGTGGTGCTTGCCTACACTCTGCTGGGCGGTTATCTGGCAGTCTGCTGGACTGACCTGATGCAGGGGACACTGATGTTTATCGGTATTATCATCGTGCCGGTGGTCGCCCTCAATGCCGGCGGCGGCATTGACAACGTGATCACCGCCTGTTCCGCCAAAGGACTTCACCTTTTCCCCGGTGAAGGCAGCAGTTTGACCTGGCTGGGGATCATCTCCTGCGCGGTGTGGGGATTGGGTTACTTCGGTCAGCCCCATATCCTGAGCCGTTTTATGAGCATCAAAGATGTGAAACTTTTCCCCCGTACCACCACCATTGCCATGATTTGGGTGGTGGTCTCCCTCTGCGGAGCTGTGGCGGTTGCTCTGACTGCCATGCCGATCTACCGCGCTCTGCCCAACGGTGAAGCGGAAAATATCTTTATCATGCTGATCAGCGACTTCTTCAATCCGTGGATCGGCGGCGTGCTGCTCTCTGCGATCATGGCGGCGATCATGTCCACCATCGACAGCCAGCTGCTGGTGACCACCAGTGCTTTGACTGAGGACTTCTACCGCCGGGTGATCCGCCGTAATGCCTCGGTCACTGAATCGGTTTGGGTGAGCCGGGCATTTGTGGTGCTTATTACCATTGCGGCGATGATGATGGCGCTCTTCCCCAGCGACAGCATTTTCAACATCGTCAAATTCGCCTGGGGCGGTTTCGGTGCGGCTTTCGGACCGGTGGTGATCATGGCGCTTTACTCCAAACGCACCACCTGGCAGGCGGCGCTTGCCGGTATGGTTGCCGGTACTGTGGTGATGCTGGTCTGGTACTTCCTCGGCTGGAACAAGTATATGTATGAGATCCTGCCCGGATTTGTGGTCAACTTCATCGTGATCTTTGTGGTCAACTTCATCGTTGTCCAGAAGGATTCTGAAATCACCGATACTTACGATGAGATGAAAAAGGAGCTGAAAGCTGCCAAAACTGCTCCTGAAGCTGAAAAAGCTGAAGCGTAAGTTTTTCAAAAACACCGGGGCTGTGTGCAAACCTTGAAGAAGGTATGGCACCAGCCCCTTTTTATTGCCTTAAAATGGTGGTATACTGCGTCAATCTTTGAGAACCTGCCGCAGAAGCGGCAGCACTTTGCGGTACATGCGGTAGAAACCGAGATCGTTGGGGTGGCATCCGTCAACGGTGCAGAGGTCGCGGTCTGCTCCGGCAAAGAGAGTTTTCCCGTCGATAAAGAAGACCTTTTTATCTCCCGAAGCAACCGCATTTTCCCAGGTGCGCCGGATGATCTCCCGGCGGCGGGTATTGATGGCGATGGACTCCTGATTGAAATAGGGGAAATCACATTTCGTGAGGATGATCACCGGCAGATCCGGTTGAGCTTTCCGGATGATCCGGAAGAACTTTTCATGGGTCTCTTCAAGGTGTTCCGGGGAGGGGGCGTTGTGATCGTAATCCATGACAAATGCGGAAAGTTTCAATGAGGCTATCGCCTCTGCCATTGCTGTTTCGCCCTTGCCGGAACCGGAAAATCCCAAGTTGATCTGTTCGGCATCCACCGCCCGGCAGAGCATCGAGGTGTAGGCGTTCCCCGGACGGGAGGCGCATCCGCCCTGAGTGATGGAGGAACCGTAGAAAAGAACCGGATGGGGAACTTTATGCTTTTTGGGCGGAGCAAGGCGGAATCCGGGTTTCAAGCCGATTTCCACCTGATCAACGCCGCCGTAGAGGGGGAAATTGACCACCCATTCGCAGAATTTACCATCGGGATTACATGCGGCAAGGGCGGAAATTTCCACCTGTCCGGGGGAGGGTTGAACGGCGTGATTGAAACGGAGTTTGCCGCCGGGTTCGCGGAAAAACAGGTCGAAGCCCATACTGCCGGTACGGGGCATGTGGTTCATATCGCAGCTGTTGGAAAGTTTCGCCCGCAGCATGATTTCCGGGGAATCGCTCCGGAAACGGACACAGACCCCGGCTGTGTGCCATGAAAGTCCGAGCGCTCCGGCATTGACCTCATTTTCGGTGAAAGTTTTGGGCAGACGGCAGTAGGCTTTATCATTTTTCTCATACCAGGGCAGACCTTCGATGACAAAAGGGGGATTTTTTACATCGCAGAAGAGAAATCCATTCTCTTCCACTGCCTGAGCCAGAAAGTTTTTGTCGATTTTTGCAATATCCATTATTTTTTCTCCTATCGCGCTGTTTGATGCTCGATCTTTGCGTAAAAACTGCCTTCCGTCAAGGGAGGAGATGCCGGTGCAATTCACTCATATCTGAGCGCTTCGATGGGGTCAAGCTGAGAGGCTTTCCACGCGGGGTAAAAGCCGAAGACCATTCCGATACTGGCAGAAACGGCAAAGGCGGCGATCACCGCACCGGGACTGCTTTCAATGGGCCAGTGGAGCTGACTTTCAATAAATAATGATACTCCATGACCGACCAGAATACCGATGATGCCGCCCACCAGACACATGACCACCGATTCGATCAGGAACTGTTTGAGAATATCCACGCTCCGGGCGCCGACTGCCATGCGCAGACCGATCTCCCGGGTACGCTCAGTTACGGAAACCAGCATGATGTTCATGATGCCGACTCCGCCGACCAGCAGTGAGAGCAGAGCCACGCCCAGAAGCAGATTATTCATAAGCGTGGTGGTTTTATCCATCATTTTCATGAAGTCCGCCGCGGAACGGATACGGAAATCGTCATCCTGAGCTGCCACCAGCTGATGACGTTCCCGCAGTACGGTGGTGATTTCGGCAACGGCGTTATTCATCTTTTCCGGAGATACGGCGGAAAAGGCGATCTGGTTGATGTAGGTGAATTTGGGGATGAGGAGTTTATCATTGCGCAGAGAGGCATCCTGTTCCGGATAGAGCGCCACTCCGGAAACGGGGAAGACCGCGCCGGGTTTATCCGCAAGAGAACTGGTGGTGCTGGTGGCTGAACCGTTTCTCAAGCCGGTAATGCGCATACGCATCGTCGTCCACGGCATGAGGATCACGTCATCCTCATCATGCCCCATCATGTTGGCGCCTTTGCTTTTCAAAACACCGATGACCAGAAAGGTGGTGTTGTTGATGCGCATTTCGGTATCAATGGGGGAGTTGCCGCCGAAAAGTTCCTTGACGATAGTGGAACCGACCAGACAGACCCGGGCATTTACGCCCACTTCCCGGTCGGTGAAAAATCTGCCCTCTTCAAGCTGCCAATCCCGTATTCCGAAGTACGCCGGAGCCACGCCGTACATCTGTGCCGGGATCCAGTTTTCCGAGCCGAAGATCGCCTGTGCCGAGGAGGAGCTGACCACGGGAGAGACTTGAGAGACGTGAGGACACTCCTGCAAAATCGCCTCCGCATCCGAAGGCAGCAGCAAAGTCCAGCTGTTTGAACCCATTTTGATTCCCGCCACCCGGCGCACACCGGGATAAATCACACCGGAACCGGCGCCCATTTTTTCGATGGTCTCCTGAATACTTGAGGATGAACCGGCACCGATTTCCATCATGGTGATCACTGCGGCAATACCGATAATGATCCCCAGCATGGTAAGCAAAGTGCGGGTGGGGTTGCGTAAAAGTGAACGCAGTGACATCAGAACTGTGGCAAAAAATCTCATTGGGAAACTCCTCCTTCAAAGAGTCCGGAAACGATCTGCCCGTCGCTCATACAGATGGTGCGTTTGGCAAATTTTGCTATTGCCTGTGAGTGAGTTACGAGGATGACGGTGATTCCTTCTTCGTTGAGTTTTTTGAACATCTCCATCACTTCGACACTGGTTTTGGAGTCGAGGTTTCCGGTGGGTTCATCGGCGAAGATCACCGGAGGACGGTTGATCAATGCTCTGGCAATGGCTACGCGCTGCTGCTGACCGCCGGAAAGCTGGGAAGGGTGGTGTCCGGCGCGGTCGGCGATACCGACCTCCTCCAGAGCCGCCAGTCCCCGCCGTCTTTTTTCTTTGGCGGAAAGGTTTGAGGTGTACGCCAGAGGCATAATCACATTTTCCAATGCCGAGGTGCGGGGCAGGAGGTTGAAGCTTTGAAAGACGAAGCCGATCTTCCGGTTGCGGATTTTTGCCCGGAAATCTCCGGAAGCCCTGCCCAGTTCATCGCCATCCATAAAGTAATCACCGCTGGTGGGGCGGTCAAGACAGCCGAGAATATTCATCAGCGTGCTTTTGCCGGAACCGGATGCTCCCATCAGAGCGACATATTCGCCCCTTTCAATGGAAAGAGACACCCCTTTAAGCACTGAGATGGTCAACTCTCCCAGCGGGTAATCTTTGGTGATATTGTGCAGTTCGATAAGTGCCATGATGCGTAGAACCCCTTATTTTGCCTGCTGTGCGCGGGCGCGGTTGGCGGCAGAACCGCCGCCCCGGACTTTGGTATTATCCGGCTTGGGCATGAATGGACTTCTGGAAGCGGTCTCATTGTCTGATTTCTTCGCCGCAATCTCTGTTGCTCCGTAGACGATCACGTCGCCTTCAGCAAGGGGGGGATCGATCAATTCCACTCTGCCGCCAGCGCTCAAACCGCTTTTGACCTCCACCGGTTTGAGAAATTCGCCTTCCTGCACATAGATTACTTTGGCATCGGGGGCAAATTTGGTGTTCTGATATTCCGGAGCGATGAGTTTGCTATCGGGTTTGAAGCGGAGCGCCGCATTGGAAACGGTGAGAATATCTTTTTTGCGGTTGCGGATAAATTTGACATTGGCAGTCAGATAGGGGATCAGCGTACCGTCGGAGTTGTCAGTGGCAACTTCCACGATGTAGGTGACAACATTCTGGGACATGGTGGCATTGAGGCGCACTTTTTTGACCGTGCCGGTGAAAATGCGGTTGGGGAAGGTGTCGATATTGAACTCCGCCGCCATGCCGGGTTTGATATGGCTGATATCCGCCTCATTGACCGACACCCACACCTCCATGCGTTTGAGGTCTTTGGCAATCAGGAAGATGCTTGAGGCGCTCATGCTGGAAACCACTGTCTGACCGATACTTACCCGGCGGTCGATGATGATCCCATCCACCGGGGAGGTTATGGCGCAGTAATCCATGTTGCGCTGGGCTTTGATCAATGCGGCATCGGCAATGGCGAGCTGGGCATTGGAGCGCTCCAGACCGGCTTTGGCGGCGGCATCATCAGCCTGAGCGGAAATGAAGTTGGCTTCAGCGGTATCGTAATCGCTTTTGGACATGGCGTTTTTGGCGTAAAGTTCTTGAGCGCGTTTCCAGTTGATCATAGCGAGATTGAGTTTTGCTTCCGCCTGACGGATGGTGGCTTTGGCAGAGGTAATGGCGGCTTCGGCTTGAAGTTTCTGTGCCTTTGCCTCCCTGAGAGCGGCGGCATAAAGGACATCGTCGATCTGGGCAAGCAATTCACCGGCTTTGACTTGTGAACGGTAATCCACTGTGTTCCCATCCACATCTTTACCGAAGTACATGATTTTGCCGGAAACCTGAGCGCCCACGTTGATCAACTCCTCCGGTTCCACGGTGCCGGAGGCACTGATGGAGCTGGTAAGATCTTCCCGCAGAATATGTTCTGCTTTGTATGAGATCACTGTCTTATCCCGGTAAAAGGTTTTGTATCCCCACCATGATCCGGCAGCAATAATTATGACGATGGTCAGCGGCAGCAGCAGTTTGAAGAAACTTTTCATAAAAATAAGATCACCCTTCCGGTTAAGTGAGGT
The DNA here is from genome assembly GCA_045605305.1 of Victivallaceae bacterium. Classification (GTDB taxonomy): domain Bacteria; phylum Verrucomicrobiota; class Lentisphaeria; order Victivallales; family Victivallaceae; genus UBA1784. The sequence goes on along the minus strand of JAZUPS010000170.1, from coordinate 81 downwards.
AATTTCAAAAGTTCTCAAAAATTCTTGAAAATTCCCGTCGCGATCTGAAAGCGGAGCGTTTTCGGGTGTTACCGCCGTGGG
>JAZUPS010000169.1:0-23214 GCA_045605305.1 Victivallaceae bacterium | reverse complement strand
GCGGCAGTGGTCAGGATATTTCCCGCGATCGCCGGGTCGAAACGGTATTGGATATGGGGGACTCTGGAGGAATCCACCGCCAGATCATAAGCGCCGTTTTTATTGCAGAATACGGAAATTTCCGTCTTTTTGCCGCTGGGGGGCAGCGCGATATTGTGAGGCGCTGACCACCACACCTTGCCGGTGCGGGAGACGGCGCGCACGGCGAAAACACCTTTGGGATAACCGGTATGCAAGGTGGTTTGGAACTTGGCTTTATTATCCATTACCGGCAGCGGCAGACGGTCGAAGCGCTGGGGTATTTCAAGGGCGATCTGCAAGCCGTTTTCCTGAATGAAGTTGCTTACTCCGGTATCTTTAAGCTCCGCAAGCGGCAAACTCCACTCAAAGGTTTTGCCCTTATCCGGCCCGGTGGTGTAAGTGCCTTTGATCACGAATACTGCCTTGTCGAAGTCGGCTTTTTTCAGGGCAATGACTCTGGCATTTCGCCATGAGGAGGCTCCGAGATTTTTGATTTCCGGATTTTCCGTGAAACGGAATGATTCCTCTTTGACACTTACATTGCCCAGATAAGGCATTTTGGGGTCTTTGGGGGCTTGGAACCAGACAGCGTCAGGAGCATTTTTCATTTCCATGCTGATATCGAATTTGCTGCCGGGAAGGAATTCCAGCCGGTAGAAGGAGAGGATCAGATTCATCCATTCCGGATCATTCTGAAAGAACTCATTGGCAGGGTCGAAGCTGTAACGGTTGTCGCGGCCATCCTGTATGATCTCCACACTGCTCAGAGGATCGGGGAAGTTGAGATCGGCGGCAGCAGATATTTCAATACGTTCCGGCAAAGCACCGGCAGGATTTTCCGCCTTGCCGAATTTCACTCCGGCTGATTTCGGGAAAAGCACGTTCCGCAGCGGGGTGGAGTACCAGGTCTGATCATTGGTGACTGTCGGACGCACCACCGTAAAGGGCAAGCCTTCCTGAATGACCCGTTTTTTGCCCTGATAATCAATGGTCAGCCGGGTGATAAGGGCATTGGCATGGATGTAATCCCTGCCGGGGAGAGTCAGGGTGTACTCTTTCAATTCAGCGGTGTTGAACTTCAAATCTTTGGTCAACAGCACTTTGCCGTTTTCATCGAGTATTTCCGCAAGCACAGAGTAATTTTCCTGTCTGCCGGTGTCGGGGACATGGAGAATTTCCAGCTCATGATCCGGACCACCCTGAAGCTGTTTGCGGTGGGAGAGGATCAAATTGGGCAGGGAAAGATCATCACCGGGATTGGGGGAAAGGGGACGATGGTTGTTGGAGTCGTTCCAGAACTTCAAGATCCGCTGATAAGCCATGGGTTTATTGACGGTGGGCTGAAAGTGGCTGTCTTCATTGTACTCATCCCACTCAAAGGCTTTGAGGATGTCCAGATTGAATTTTTTGGCAATATCCAGATAACTGCGCAGAGTTTTGGTCCCGTCTGCCGAAAGGCGCTGTCTGCCGCGGTAGTTGTTGTAGCCGGTCAGGATTTCCAAACCGCAAAGTTTTTTGCCGTTGTACTTTTTCTGGGCGCAGACGGCGGCGAAAAGGGGCATGATGATCTCATGGTAGTATCTGGCGCAAAGTCTGCCGTCGTGTTCGGTCAGGTAGTTGGAGTATTCGATACCGGCGCAGAATTCCAGCACTTCGGTAAGGTAGTCGAACCAGATCAGCAAACTGGTGGCGGGAACGCCCTGATCATTGATATAAGGATTGAAGGGATCGGCAACGCCGGATTTATTGACCGTGCCGCAGGAGTAGATGAAAGCCGCCGGCTGCCCGGTCATCTCTTCAAGTTTTTTGATAAACTCTTTGGTTTGGGGAATATCGACCCAGGTCCAGCAGAGATAGAGGATTTTGCCATCCAGACGCATGGTGTGGGGACTGTTGCCGACGATCTTCAAAATTTCCGGGGAGAGTTTGCCATTGTATCCGGCGGGGGTGACCGTGGGAATGATCTTCCGGTTGGGGCTGAAGATCGGCACACTTTCATAATAACGCCTTGCGTGTTCGCCATAGACGTAGAAGTTGAAAGTTTCGATGCCGTACATATCGAAAATTTCATAGGTTTTGCGGTGGCTTTCCTGCTGGAACTGGCTGGGGAAACTCTTCCAGATGTCGCGGGAGCAGAAAAGCTGACGGTCGGTGTAGTTGTGATCGGTGTACCACATCCTTCCGGCGGAAGAGAGGGTTTCAAAAGAGATTATCGGTGCGGGAACGGCGGGCTTTTTTTCCGCCGCAAGTTTGCGGATCTCCACCATCAGCTCTGCGCCGAGGGCGTAATCTTCTTTGGAGCAGGGGACAATGGATTTGACCTTTTCCCGGAAGGAGGGAAAGAGGATCTCTTCAGCTTTTCCGGAGGGTATCAAGCCGGAAAAAAGGGACAAAAATACCACGGCATGTAAAAATAACTTTTTCATTCTGAATCCTTTGAAAAGGGGTATGTGATTGGTGAATAATATGTTGAGGGAGATTTTTCCGGCAGGGGACGGCATCTGTTCCCCGCCGGAATTTCGCAGATATGTTTTTTATTTGGCAACCGGGGGGATAATGGTCACTTTGGGGTCGATCATTTCCATTTTTGCCTCTTTATTGTGTCTCCAGTTGGCAAGCACCAGAAAACGGACATATTTAACATGGGGCCAAATCGCCTTTTTAGTGGTATTGCGTGGCGGATTGGCAAAGTTGTTAGCGGTGGTGACAAAAGTATAGTACATGTAACCGCCGGGCTGATGACAGCGCACGGCAGTACCTTTGGCAAGATCGGCGGCAAGAGGTTTTTTGAAGGAGATCTTCCAGGCATCGCCGGATTTTTCAATTTTGGCAATGGCCGGCAGAGTATTGTAGTTGGGCAGATCGCTCAAATCATCTTTGGCACCCCAGACAACGGATTTGCGGTTATCCCATTTGGAAGCATCGGCAACCATGATGAAAGTATCACCTTTTTTGGCATCGGCAACAACTTTGGTCGCAGTTCCGGCAACCGGATGGACGTTGACATGCTGAAATTCTTTGCGGTTGGCATCATAGGTACGGAAACCGATATAAACGGTATCTGCAGGAGTACCTTCCACAGCACGGAAAATACCGGTGATTTTAAGATCGCCGCCTTCAGGAACTTTGATAAGTTTTTTACCGACGAGCTGTTTGGGACCGTTAACAACCAGAGAATTTCCTTTGACTTCCAGCAGTGCAGGATTCTGCCACGCTTCAGCTGTCGCAAAAGAATATTCCTCCGCCGCCATGATACTTCCACCGCAGACCAAAGCTGCCGCCATCGCCATAATTCTGTTGAATTTCATGATTTTCTCCTTGTTTTTTGAATTATCTGTATAGAATATTACACATCAGAAATATCAGTTTGCATTGCGAACACCGCGGAGATACCAACATTCCGGTTTCAATGGGGCACCGGAAACTGCTACTCCTGACCCAACCTCTCCTGAATAGGGAGCATCGAGTTTGGAGGCTTTTGCTTCCACATGACCGTCAAGCATAACTATATTCACCCGACTGCTGTGTCTTGGCATGGGATTGGGGTTGGAATCCCAAGAACCCCATACACCCTCGATTACCTGATAATATCCAACACCTTCATCATTTCCGGACCTGCTATCCATGGCACAATAAAGAGATGAAGGACTGGTGGCACGGGTGACTTTTGCTCCGGAAGAATGTCCGACTGTGCCGCTGGAGTAGTACGGCATTCCATAAGAGGGATTTCCGCCAATTTGTGAATGGTTTGCCCAGTTGCTGGGATCAGCACTGGCTGTTTCGTACTTGATCGGGTGTGATTGGCAGAAAAATATTTTACGGTCAGATACTCCGCCATAAACTTCGATCGCAGTCATCCAGTACATATTATAAGAATCCGAAGAAACTCTTTTCCACGATGCCTGTGCCATAGGCATATAATCATCTTGAGAACTGCTGTAACTGTGGAATCCCATGCCGATCTGTTTGAGATTGTTGATACAGCTTGCCGCTCTGCCCCGTTCTCTTGCGCTGTTGAGGGCGGGCAGCAAAATTGCCGCCAGAATGGCGATAATGGCGATCACGACCAGCAGTTCAATCAAAGTGAACCGCATGCGGTTCAGAACAGTTCCCTGTTCTGAATAAGATGATTTCGTCGAGGCAGGAAGTTTTTTCATTTTACATTCTCCTTTCTGATGGAACTCAATTTATCTCCATTTAGAGACAAACAACACATTGACATTTTTTAAGGCAATTTCCCGGTTCATGCCTGCCGGAAAAATCTCCCGACCGGAGTTCCCCGTTTTCATTGAATCATTAAATTTGTCACATTACCTTATATTTTATTACAGCAGTTAAAACACTTTTTTCGCGTTATATATATAGTATACACAATAAACCTGCTTTTCGCAAGAGTAAAAATTTAACAGTCAATGGTAATTTTGTCACACTCTTTTGCGGGATATAAGGGATTTTGTCTTATTTTTCCTCTACGCTGTGGATGACCTCAAATGATTTTAATTTGCCTTTGAAATATTGAATGTCACCATTGAGCGAGGTGGTTCCGTCTCCGCCGAAGCCGCCGACCGCGGTGTGGCGGGCAAGTCCCCGGCAGGGGAAGGATTCGGTTTTGCCGTTCAACGTGACATAAATTCTTTCCAGATCGTATTTGAATTCGATTTTGTTCCACTTGCCCTCCACCGGGTCGAGAGAGGTTTTGAATATTTCCCTGTCCTCTCTGCCTTTGCCCGGATATTGACGGCGGTAGAAATCCACCACCAGCCGGTAATCTTCGGTACGCAGACGGAATCCGGAAATCTCATGCTCCGCGTGGACGAAATACACCTGTTCCCGGTCGGTTTCCAATGGCATAAGTTCCATTTTTACCGTAAATCCGGTGCGCTGGGGGAAAAGTGAGGGCGAAAATCCGATAAATTCACCCTTGCCGGAAAAGTTCAGACACCATGAGCCGTCGGCAAGTTTTTCATACCGGGGAACTGCCGGATTGACACCATTATTCTTCCGGAATTTGCGGAAGGAGTAGGGTATGGCGTAAACCGAACAGTGATACCCCTCAAAACCGGTGGGTACGGTATCGTAACCCCCCGCATTGCCGTAAAATTCCCGCCCTGCCGGAGTGGTGAGGATGTTTCCGGCAATTTCCGGGTCGAAACGGTAGGCAATATGGGGAACTGCGGCTGAATCCAGCGTGAATTTTTCCACTTTCAGATCTTTATCCCGGCAAACACTTATAACCGACTTTTTCCCGCTTGCCGGAGCGGAAAGGATGTGGGGCTTGCTCCACCACACTTTGCCGCTGCGGGAGACCGCCCGCACCCCGAAAACTCCATCGGGGTAAGCGGTATTGATCACGGTGGAAAATTCCGCATTTTTACTGTCAAGCGGCAATGGAATATCATCCAGACGCTGAGGTATTTCGATCGCCAGCTGCAATCCATCCTCAAAGACCACCGACTGGATGCCGGATTTTTTCAACTTGGCAAGCGGCACTTCCCATTTGAAGGTTTTTCCGGTATTCGGTCCACGGAAACGTCTTCCGGAAATGACCATTTTGCCATTATCCAACTCCGCCTCTTTAACTGAGTAGATGCGGGCATTTCTCCATGAACTTACCCCCGTAAAGCGGAAATCCGGGAACCGGGAGGCAATCTTTTCTATCGCCTTCACCGATGGATTATACATACCGGGGGCTTTGGGGTCTTTGCCCTCTTCAAACCAGATGGCGGAAGGGACATTTTCAAAGGTGAGTCTGCCGTCGATGGCGATGTACTCCGGATTGCAGTAGTAGACACTCAAAATCAGATTTTTCCGGTCAGGATCATTCTGACGGAACTCATTTTTTGGGTCAAAGGTGAAGCGGGTGTCCCGGTTATCCTGCAGAACCTCTGCCGTGGTGATCTTATCCGGGAATGAGAGCGCGGCAGAGAGGGGCAGATTGACGATTTCCGGCAAAGCTCCTGCCGGAGTTTTCCCTTTGCCGAAGTTGACAAGAGCTTTTTCCGCAATCAGCACATTCCGCAGGGGAGTTGAGAACCAGACGGCATCATTTGCCGCCGTTTTCCGCACCACCGTAAAGGGCAGACCGCCGGGGAAGGTGACGCTTTTGCCCTTGTAAGTGTACTTGATCTCAGTCATCAGCGCCCGGGAACCGAGATAATCTTTCACCGGAATTTTCAGCGTATGATCTTTGATTTCGGCGGTGTTGAAGTGCAATTTCCCGCTGGCGGCAAGGATTTTCCCATTTTCATTGACCACTTTCACTTCCGCAGAGAAGTTTTCTCCGTCTTTATCCGTATCGGGCAAATTGAGAATTTCCAGTTCATAATCATTTCCTGCCACCTGCTGTTTGCGGTGGGAGATGATCAGATTCGGGATACTCAGGTCATCCCCGGGGAAGGGGGTGATCTTTCTGCCCTTGAGCAGAGCGCTGTAATAGCGGGTTATCCGCATAAATGACATCGGCTTGCTGACCGTGGGCTGAAAGTGGCTGTCTTCATTGTACTGATCCCACTCAAACGCCTTCATCAGATCGATTTTGAATTCCCGGCACAACTCCATGTAACTGCGGAGCGTTTTCGTGCCGTTGTTGGATAATCTCTGCCGTCCCCGGTAGTTGTTGTACCCGGTCATGATCTGCAGACCGAGGATCTTTTTGCCGTTGTACTGCTTTTGAGCGCAAATGGCGGCAAAGAGGGGCAGGATCACCTCCCGGTAGTAGCGGCTGCAGCTGGAGGTGTCAGGTTCGATGTAGTAGTTCTGCACCTCAATGCCGTCGGCGGTTTTCAATATTTCGCTCAGGTGGTCGAACCAGTAGAGCAGTATACTTGCCGGAACACCCTCTCCGTTTATATAAGGAACAAAGGGGTCTTCCATGCCGGGAACTGTACCGCAGGAGTGGATGTAGGCGATGGGCATTCCGGCGGCTTTTTCCAATGAGGCAACGAAGTTTTTGGTCTTCGGAATATCCAGAAACGTCCAGCAGACCACCAGCATTTTTCCATTAACTTTCAGGAGTTTCGGACTCTCTGAAGCCATTTTGAAAAGTTCCGGTTCAAGTTTTCCATTGTAACCGGCAGGGGTGATCGTCGGGACGAATTTGAAATCCGTCCCGGTAAGGGTGTTGTGGTCTTCGATATGCCGTTTGCCCTCTTCGCCGTAGAGAAAGCAGTTATTGGCATCAAAACCGGCGGCTTCCATCAGCCGGAAATTGAGGTGGTGGCTCACCGTTTTGAAACGGCTGGGCCCCGGTTCCCACACGTCTCTTCCGGCAAAGAGACGGCGGTCGGTGTAGAGGTGAGCAGTGAAATACAATCTTCCTGCAAAAGATACCGACTCCATCAGCAGCAGAGGCTCTTTCAACGCCGGTTTGCGGGTTGCCGCCAGTTTTCTGATTTCGGTCATCAACTCTTTACCCAGTTTGAAATCTTCCGGGGAAAGTTTGTTGATTTTGGCACTTCTTTCACGAATTTCCTTGAAGTACACCGTTTGAGCTTTTGAGGCACAACCGGCACACAGACAAAGAAATAATGCAATGTATTTCCATCTTCTCATGTAAAAAATCCGGGGTTTTACTCAGTTTCCTCTTCGATGACAGTAACTGTCGGGTTGATCAATTCCAGTTGGGCATCGCTGCCGCCTTTCCAGTTGGCAAGCACCAGAAAACGGACATAGGCGACGTGGGGCCACAGTTTTTTGAGACTGTTGATTTTAAGCACGCCGGAAGTTCCGGGTTTGGTGGCGAGAAAGGCGTAGTACATGTGACCGCCGGCACAATGCTGGCGCATGGCAGTACCTTTGGCAAGATCAGCTTTGAGGGCAGCGGCAAGAGAAACTTTCCACCCATCGCCGGCTTTTTCAATGGCAGTGACTTTGGGCAGGGTGTTGTAGTTGGGCAGGTCGCTCAGATCCTCTTTCGCTCCGGTAACGGGGACTGAACCTTTCTGCCATTTGGATGCATCAGATACCATGATCACCGTGTCACCCTTTTTGGCATCGGCGGTAAGGGTGGCGGCGCTGTTTTTCACCGGGAAGACATTGACATGCTGGAATTCGTTGCGATTTTTGTCATAGGCTTTGAAACCGATGTACATGGTGTTGTTTTTCGCACCTTCAGGAGCGCGGAACGTTCCGGAAATTTTGAGTTTGTCGATGGTGATATTTTCGGGCAGTTTGATCAACTTTTTGCCGATCATCCACTTCTGCCCGGTGACCAGCAGACGGTCGCCTTCTTTTTTGAATTGTTTTTCTCCCTGCCATGCTTCGGGGGTGTCAAATTTGTACTCAGCGGCGAAAAGAGCCGCACATCCGCACAGCGCCATGAAGATAGAAAGTTTTTTCATTTTTTTCTCCTGGTTTCGTGTTTTATTTCAATGCATACCGTTTTTCTTTTTATATCCGGCAAGCAATGCAGTAACGGCATTCCATGCCAGTTTCGGACGGCGGTACTCATCGAGGATACCTTTGTTGTTGAATCCTCGCGCTCTGCCGAAAATATGGGGACCGGAAACATAACTGCGGGTATCGGCAAAGTGCCAGATGCTTATTCCTGCACAATCATCGTGTTCAAGAGCATAATCCACACATTCAGTAAGCAGTTCCGCCTGATACTCCTCTGACCAGTAGGTTTTCAGCGGGTCGCGGAATCCCAGAAGCGCCTCAGCACCGATTTCGGTGATGAGGAAAGGTTTATCCTTGGGCATGGCATCGGAAAGCTCCTGCAGACGGGGCTTAACCTTGTCATTGGTATTGGTACAGCCGTATTTTGAGTCATACCAGCCCGGATAGGGATTCATCGCCACGATGTCCACGATGTCGGTGCAGACACACTTTTCATAGCGGTTGCTGGCAAAGGTGATAGGGGTATGGGGATCAATGGAGCGGATCTTGTCGTACAAAGCCTGAATGATCACTCTGGTTTCCGGTTTCTCACTCTCATTCTCATTGAGATAACCTTTGATGATGATACAGGGATGATTGAAGCTGGAAACGGTCAATTTTTCCGTCTGATCGAGCTGGGCAGCCTGAAACTCCGGAGAGTGCAGCTTGGGAGCTTTAAAGTCCCAGCCGAGGGTCTCTTCCCACACATAGATCCCCATTTTGTCGCAGAGGTCAAGGAGGGTTTTCCGCTGGGCGTAGTGACTGCCGCGGACATAGTTGAATCCGCCCTGTTTCAGCATCCGCAAGTCGGCGGCGATCAACTGGGGCGGCATGGCTGCTCCGGTCTGGGGATGGCTCTCATGGCGGTTGAAACCCACCAGTTTGATCTTTTCGCCGTTGACAAGAATATTTCTGCCATCGATACTGATTTGACGGATACCGAAAGTTTCAGTGATCTCATCGGCGGCGGTTTTGATGGTCAGGGTGTGGAGATTCGGGGATTTTTCGCTCCAGAGTTTGAATTCAGGGAGCGTCACTTCCACATCCATTGCCCCGTTGACAAATCCGGCACCGGCGGTGTAACCGGTATCGAATACCAACTCCGCTTTGCCGGTGTAGTTTTCTGCGGCACTTGCCCGCACCCGGATTTTTCCGGTGCGGTAATCTTCGGTGGAGATCATCACGCTGTGGATATATTCCGCCGGGATGGATGTCAGGGTGACATCTCCGTAAATGCCGCCGTAACCGTGGAAGTCAAAGTAGGGTTCAAAGACCTCATTGTACTTGTTGCACAATACGATGGCAAGTTCATGTTCTTCAACTTCCCCGGCATCGAAGACGAAGTTTTCCGGCAGATAGGCGTATTTGATCACGCCGACGCTTTTGCCGTCCCAGAAAACTTCCCCATCCAATCCGGCACCGTCGATGAAGAGTTTCACCAATCCTCCGGCGGTAACTTTGCGCCGGGTGACGGCAAAGCCCCGCTTGCCGCAGTGAGGCTCCATCAGGTCATAACATCCCGGCACCGGAATGAATTCCGTGGTCGTAAAAGGATACTCAGGTTTGGTATCTCCGCAGTATGCGAACTCCCAAATACCATTCAAATTGTCACTTTTTCTCATTTTTTCCTTCTGTACGTTAGAATAGTTCTGCAAACGCTCTATTATATTATACTCACAGAACACCGATTTGACAAGAGTAAAAATTTAACAGTTAAGGGTAATTTTGTCACACTGCAGCGGATTTTCTCCTCTTGGGCGGATTTTTTATGTTTTTTTATCGCATCCACCTGATTTTCAAGGCGATCAATTCGTAACATGCCACCGGGATGCCGGTAACTGCGATGCCATTTTCAAAGCGGAACGGTACCTTCTTCCACTTGCCTTCGGGGGTGAGGCGCAAAATTTCTTCCGGTTCAACCGCACAATGCAGGGAGAGGTTTTTTACCGGGTCAAAATTCAGGTTGCCCACAGTCATAATGATTTCCCCTGCCGGAGTTTTTCGGGTGAGAGCGAAGAAATTCTGATCGTTTTCCACACAAATATCGATCGGCGAACCGTTGATCTTTTCAAGGACATTCAAGAGCCACGTCTTGCGTCCGATGTTGTGGTAGTAATTTTCCGAAACATCCATGTTGAATCCGGTGGTGCAAACCGTTCCGCCCAGTGAGTTTTTCGCCACCACCGTTGCGGGGGCGACATTTTCCGGCTCAGTTTCGCCGCTGGAAGCAGCATAGCCGTACCATGTCACCACTTCGGCATCAGGGGCAGTTACGGTGAGGAAGGGAACTGATTGACTGTAAAAGAAATAAAGAGATTCCCCTTTTGGGTAATACTCCCGGTTGAAGCGAAATTTTTTTGCCTCCGCCTTCACGCCCAGATATTCTCCCAGACCGCGGCGGGTAATGGCGAGCGCCGCCTGACCATCGACCAGCACTTTGCCGGAAAGCATTTTTTTGAGTTCGGCATCGGTAAAGCGGGAAACCGCTTTTTCTCCGGCAAGCAGATAGATTCCCGGCTTATCCAGTTCAAAGGAACAGTAAAAGGGAATACCGTAAGCGGCACACATGATCTCTGCCCAGTTGCGCTCCTCCACAAATTTCTCTGACGGATCGGTAAAGTGCCAGTTGGGGAAGTTGCGGCTGCCGGGCTGGATCAGACCGGAAAGTTCAGAATTTTCCGCCTCCCGGGCAAGCTGCTGGTAAAAGTTCCGGTTTTCTGCCAGCGTATCGATGTAGTTCCGGGAGGTGAGTTTACCGTGTATCCGGGCATTGACATACCAGGTTTTGGCTCCTTTCATGCCAGCCATGATACTGGTGCAGAGTTTGGCGTGCCAGCTGGTTGCCGAGCGGCTGTAGAGAGAATGGGGGAAGGTGTCAGCTTCATCCAGCACCACCGGAATATCCGGATGAGCCGCCCGCAGAGCCAGAGAACGAACCAGCACCACCGGGAAGATCTTTGCTCCGGTTTCCATATAGTTGGCGTTGCATACCCGCATGACCGCCGGATGATTTTTTCCGGCAAATGCTTTGGCAGTCTGATTGCAAAAACGTCTTTCCCATCCCGGCATACAGGCTCCGCCGGGAATCGCGGGATTCACCGAATCGATACTTTTACGCACCAATTCTCCCACTCCGTTGACCATCTCCCGCTGCAGCTGCATAAAGGTTTCAAAAACCTTGTCACCGGGTTTGGAATCTTTTACCGCCTGCCGCATCTCATCAGCAGATAAATTCATTCCGGTATGCTGGTTGAAAAGTTTCACATGCCGGGCGCAGAAACACTCTGCCGCCGGGGAGAATGCTCTTACATCATCGTCACCGAGAATGAAGGAGGGATTTTCTTTTGCCAGTTCCGTAGTGAAGTAAGCGATATATTTCTGAAACTCCGGATCAAGGGGGCAGAAACGCTCTGCTTTGCCGTTGATGTCAACTGCCCGCATCCACGCTTCTTCCTTGCGATCTACCCGCGGCCAGTGTCCCAGAATGCTCTGCAGCAGCACGCCGGGGCGCACTCCGGAACCGGCAAGCGCCGCTTTGAATTTCCGGTAACTGTTGATCATAATATCCGCCTTTTTCCGTGCCGGGAAACCTTCCGGATGCAAAGTCATACAGTAAAGCACGATGTCGTTGCCGGTACGCTTGTAATACTCGATCATATCAGCGGCAGTCTGTTCTTCTTTGCCGATGGACATCGGAACGATATTGTAGAAAGTAAATGCTTTGGACTCCATTTTTTTCTCCGTTTTGGTTTTTCCGGTGCAGTTGCAGGCGGTGATACTGCACATTATCAGCAGTGCGGTCAGCGGGTGCAAGATTTTCATGCGAATGACTCCTGTTTGATTAGATTTTTCACCGATGAGCCGGTCGATTTTTCCGGTACGCTATTTATTATATCCGGAAAAAGGCATTTCCGCAAGAGTAAAAATTTAACTTCAAAGGGTAAATTTGTCACAAGATAAGATGCCGGAAGGTTCCGTTCAGCCGGAAAATCACACCATTTTGCAGGGGAGTTTGATTTTCATAACCTGGGGAGTTGCGGCAGAGGATAAGCCATTGAGCCATTGGGAGATTTCCCGGGCATAACCCCGGTAGTCGTGACAGACGGAACTTATCCCCGGAACATCTTTCCACTCCGGTGAAGTTTCAATGGTCAGCAGTGAAAAATCCTTGCCGCACTTCCAGCCGTATCCGGCGGCGCTCATCAAAGTAGGCAGCACCAGTTCAAAATTCAGCACAACGATCTCCCTGACCGGCTCTTTGCCGCCGAAAAGCCGTTTGCCGATCTGCCGGAATTCACTGCGTTCCGGGGAGTAATCACAGCAGAAATTCAACTGGGCATCCATCCGCATACCCAGTTCGGAGCAAACTTCATAAAAATATATGATGTAATCACTTAAATATGGGCGCAATTCGCTTGGACGGTGGGCGATCAATGCCGGGGCATTTTTATTCCCCTGCCATAACTTTGTCATACCGTCTTTCAATGCCTTTTTTACATCGCTGAGGATGCAGTCGTAATTCCGGTAGTTCCGGTTGATGAGAAGCTGCGGAATACCCCGCCGGTGAAGGAAATCCATCATCAGCATGGATGAGGGATGGGGCAAAAGCCAGATCACTGCATTGCCGGGACGCGAGAGCTTATCCAGATAAGTTCCTGCTTCTTTTTCGGTACACCAGTAGACTTGACCAATATCCGAAAGCACCTGATCAAAGGGGTACTCTTCCCCGTGCATACCGATCACCGTGATATTTGCGGGGGTACGGCTTTTGCTTTTCAGGGAGTTGACGAATGTACCGCTGCCCTGTTTGCCGAGCAGATAACCATCAGCGGTAAGTTTGTTCATCGCCCGCAGCAAGGTGGTGCGGGAGACGCCGTATTTGCGCATAAGCTGATTTTGAGATGGTATCCGGCTGCCCGGAGCATAGTTGCCGGAAAGAATATCCTGCAGCAGGCTTTTTTCCACATTGGCGGTTTTGGTAAACATTTGCTTTCCCGATTAAAAACTTCTTGGATTTTTTCTTTTTAATATAATACAATAATACAAGTTTGTCAAGCTGTTATTACTGTAAATATGTTTTTGATGTACTTCATGATGATATAATAATACAACTTTTTATTGAAAAAAACACTCCCGGCTATTGACATGGATGGTGATTTTGCATATATTATTTGCATCATAGTCAACATCAATCGGCAGATAAAACATTAAAATGAGGAGATGGAAAATGAAAAAAATATTCCCGCCCACCGGGGCAAAAGCTGCGCATCATACGCAAACAGAGTATTTTATTCAATCGTTATTCACACTGCTTGGACTGCTGGTTACTACTGCACAACAGAACTGTTTTTCAAAAATAAAAAAATACACATCCTTACGCCCGACAGGGCGCACTTCACGCTTTTTTTGCGGATGCAAAAAAAGCTCTTCACACCTTCACATCTTCACTCAATCAGCGTTCACGCTGATTGAACTATTGGTAGTTATTGCGATAATCGCTATTCTGGCGGCGATTCTGCTTCCGGCGCTCAATTCAGCCCGTGACCGGGCGCGTTTTGCCAGCTGCCGGAGCAATATCAAGCAGTGTCTTACCGGTTTTCAGATGTATGAAAGTGACAATCCGAACTACATTATGACTGTTTGCAACGATGGTTTGGCATCTGCGGGACGGGAATGGGGCAGTTTCATGTGCGGCAATCCTCATCCCACCAGCACCGATCACCGGATGTCGCTCAACTACATCCCGATGGATCAGAATTACGGAGTTGCGCGCTGTTCATCGGTTCCGGCGGTGGGCAATCTGCCGTCGAACTGGTACTATTACACCTATGCGGTTCCCAGCGGCGGAACGGGCAGGGTGACGATCCTTGACAGTGAGATCTACTCCAAAGAGGCAAGCGGATTTTATCTGCTCATGCCCCGGATAAAGAGTTTTTCGACCCAGTTCCTGATGGTGGATTCCTATGTCAACGGCAGTAACGGGGAAACTCAGACTTCAGAGATCTACGGCAACAGTAAAACAGCCCAGAGCATCCATTTCCGCCACAGCAATCTTGCCAATGTCGGCTGTTTGGATGGTCATGTGGAAGATGATTCCGCCGGGGAGTTCAAAGAGCGTCAAAAACAGGTAAAAAGCATTGCTTATTATGGCTTTACTGCGGATAAACAGAATGTCTGGATCTATCCGAATTAATGGAGAATATGCGGATGAAAAAGTTGATGTTATTTGCCATTGCCGCCGGTTGTGCCGCAGCGGGTGCGGCGCCGGTATCTCTGCTTGAGTTTGACGGTTCATTTGAAAAAACTCCGCTTGGTGCAGCTACAAAATTTGTTCACTGGTACTTTTACACTCCGGTGGAGCGGATAAAAACTGCGATCGTTGCCGATGCTCCGGCGGAATTGCCGGTACGGCGGGCGCTGCATGTGGATTATACCCAAGCGGTCAAAGCGGATAACAGCCGCAGTTTTTACTCTGAATTTCTGCCCATTGATCCGAAAAAAAGCTACCGTCAATCGGTGTGGCTCAAAACCGGCGGCAAAAGTGAACGCGGTTACGGGGTCAATCTCGGCAGACACTTTTATGACCGTAACAAAAAACTTATCGCATATCCCGATCATCATGCCAAATCATTGATGTTCCGCAATCAGGGCCCGGAAAAGTGGACAAAATTTGAAGCAATTCTCACTCCGGCACTTATTCCGGGCAAAGTTTCTGCCGGGGAGATCCCTCCGGAGGCGGCATTTGTGCGGATCTACTTCAACAGTTACGGTTACAATCGCACTTATACGATAACCGGGCATGAATTGAAATTGGCGGTGCCGGAAACCGCAGATCCCGCTGTCGCGGCAGATGGCTGTATTGCTTATCCGGTTTGCGGCAAAGGTGTTCCGGAAATTGACGGAGTGCTGGATGAAGCGCTTTGGCAGACTCCGGGGGACAGATGGTCGGGTAATTTCCGCCGCACGATCTGCAAACCGGAGTTTTCAGTTGAAAAACCTGCCGGGGAAACCTTTTTCAAAATCTGGAAAAATCAGGATAAAGCGGTCGTGGCGGTGCGCTGTTTAAGTACCGCGCCGGAAAAGATCATTTCCGCGCCCCATCCGGCAAATGACGGGAAGATTTTTGCCGAAGAGACCGTGGAACTTCACCTTGACATAACCGGCAGCCGCCGTTTCATCTGGCAGTTGACTGTCAATCCCAACGGCAGCTGGGCGCAATATCTGAATAAAGCTCCCCGCAAGTTCCCGGTAAAAACTGCCGTCAAACGGCATGACAAGGGATGGGATGCGGAAATTGAGATACCCTTGCGGGAACTTTGGGTGGCGGTCAACGATGCCGGGGGAGCGCCGTCGGAATTATTCTGGAACTTCAACTGCGCCCGCACTCAGCCGGGAGCGGCGGAAAAGGAGCAGTTTTCCGCATGGAATCCTTCCGGATTTTACTTTTATAATCCTGAAGCAATGGGAGTTCTGCTCTTTGACCGCCCGGAAAAGGTGTTGAAAAAAGTGGTGGAAAGAGCCGCTGAATTTGCCGGAAAGATCCCGTGGGATAAGCTGCAGCTGCAGATGGATAACCCCACATTGAAAAAGGAGTTGGCAAATATTCAGCAGGCATCAGCGATCCCGCAGGCATATTTGCAGGAGTTATCCGGGAAAAAGGTGTCACTTACTGCTGCCGGATTTGCCGGGAGTTTCGCATTTTTTTGCAATTATGGATCGTTTATGGATGGATTATGCCGGAAATACCGGGCGCACAACTTCCGTTTCCCGGCAGAAAAAGCTGCCGCCGGATGTTTTTTTACGAAGGTTCCCCTTTGCGATCCGGTGGTGGAGTCGGCGATCGTTGACAGTGCCCAAGCAGCTGACTTTTTCACGGTCACTGCGGCGGGAAATGAGTGTGTGCCTTTGCGTTTGCGGATCTTTGCCGGGAGTGATTTGGAGTCGATTCGTTTCAACTGTACGGCATTGAAAAATGAGCGCGGCGGGGAAATTCCTGCCGAAGCGGTGGATATCCGTATCCTGACCCCGTGGGGGAGTGATCATCAGGCGGATATTCTGGCGACGGATATGCGTATTCCCTTGCAAGGATTTTTGAAAAATTATGCCCGGGCGGAGCGTTTTATTCCCCGGATAAAGAGCGGAGAAGCTCAGGATATAATTCTTTTGATCAAGGTGCATAAAGGTGCAAAATCCGGAAAATACCGTGGAAAACTTTCATTTCTGCCCGGTAATAAAAAACCGACAGAACTGGGAATTGATGTCGATGTTTTGCCCTTTGATCTGCCGGAAGCGGAAAAGAGTGTGGGTTTTTACTCTCACAGCGTGATTTTTGATCCCCAAGCTCCGGCGATCGGTACTCCGGGAGCGAAGTTTTACAATGGCATGGAGAGTGAAAAATCTTTTGCTGAATCGATGAAACTGCTTCATGATCACGGGTTCAACTTTGTTATTCAGGTGGCGTACCGTAATGGTCCGCTCGATCCGGATTATTGCGGAAAACTTCTGGAACTCATGTACCATTCCGGTATCCGGCGGACAGCGCTGATGGGAGCGGAGCATCTGATCTCCCCGGCGGCGATAGAAGCGGGAAATGAAAAACTCCTTGAGGAAAGAAAAACTATTCTCCGGCAAAGAGTTGGCAAAATCGTTCAGCAAGCTGCAAAATATCCCTTTGAGAAGTTTTATATCTATGGATTTGATGAACCGAATGATGATAACGGAGCGAAGCGGAACAATATGATTTTTGAAATTTGCCGGGAATCCGGAGTTCCGGGGATCGTCTCATGTATTTTTGAAGATGTCCGCCGGAAAATAAAGAATATGGATACGGTGGTGATGAATTACCACTCTATGACCTCTTCCAATCACAATCTGCTTCACCGCACCGAAAATGGGCTCAAACGGATGTATTACTGCAATCTGACCGGCGGTTTCGATACGGCGGTTCGGATGAATTTCGGCTGGTATCTGGAAAGATCCGGCTTTGACGGTTCAGCTCCGTGGGCGCTGTACTATCTGGCACAATATTGGGATCCTTTCCGGGATTTTCATGCCAGCAAAGAGGATTACGCCAATAACGGGTGCTACATATTTATCACCGCCGATCAGCCGATACCGACCTTGAAGTTCCTCTCGGCGGCGGCGGGAGTTGCGGATCTGCGTTATATCCAAAAATTCAAATCTCTGCTTGCCGACTGCGCGGATAAGGAAAAGAAAGCTGCCTTGCAGAAACGTTTTGACCGCCTGGTGGAAATTTTTGAACTGCGCAATGAGCTTCACAACCAGAGCCGCAACTTCAAGCATCCGGCGGCGTTGTATGATAAACTGCGCGGTGACTTGCAGCAGTTGATAAAGGAACTGCTGTAAAAAATTTCTGAAGAAATCACAAATTTATTCCCCCGCTTCCTGCGGAGATCTTTTTAAGGAAGTTTCTCTCTCCTTTATCCGGTGCTGCATTTGTTTGCTGCTGCCAAAAAAACGGAAAATTTTTGCTTAAACCAGCCGCAAACTTTTTGCCATCGCTCCGGAATTGACCGAAAACAACCGGTTCAAGCCTTTGAGCAAAGCTCCGGAAAGCGGGCGGGAGTTTTTGAGCGCAAAACCTTTTGAGTGCAGCTGTAATGCGCCTTGACCCGGCGCATTACTTGAGTTTTTCCAGCAGAAATTCCCGCAGAGCGGCAGCTTTGGCGGGATTTTCCCAGCACTCCAGCAGTTCTTTATCCAAAACTGCTCTTTCCGGCAGAGCCAGCATCGCCTCAGCATCTTCCATGCCCGCTTTGAAGAGCATCAGCCGCAAGGAGGGCATGGCAAGTTTACTGCCGGGCGCCGGGGGATAGATCAAATTGCCGTCACCCAGAGAATCGTTTATACCCATGGGTTTACGGTAGCCCTGATAATCCTTTGCCGGGAAATCCGCAAACTCACCCGGCAAATAACGGTTGAGTGACCAGAAAAGAAAACCTTCCGCTCTGCCGTTGACCCCGTAGAGGGGAAAGAGGCGGTTGCGGACGGGGTTTTCCAGCAGTGTCAAACCGAAATCACTGCATCCGTAATACCAGAAATTCTGATCTTTTTCCCGGTAGTTTTTTGCCGCATCCCGGTTTTTGCCGATTCCGGCATCAACTGCGGGCATGGTGGGACACATGATCACATTCAGGTACTCCGGCGCAACTTTGCCCCGGGTGATCAATACCGGAACTTTGGCGGAAAACTCCCGCATCAGCGGATAGATCACCGGCAGTATATTTTTTTCTGCATCACTGTTGGCTTCATCCCAAAGCTGGATGTAGACAAATTCCTCCCACTTCTCCTTTGCGATCTCTTTGAGTGCCGAATTCAGGTAACTGCGGAAAATCTGCTCCCGGTGGGGGGCAACTTTGCCGGGAAGCTGGATCTTTTGATCGCTTTTCTCTTCTCCGGGAATGAAGGTCGTCCGCCGGTTGTAAAAATATTTGCCGAACCAATGGGAATCGCCCAACTGTACGGCATTGCCGCCATTTGCCATGACATAGCGGTAAAACTCCATGAGTTTATCCAGATTTACCGAATAGGAGCCGTCAGCGGATTTTTTGACCTTGAATGCGCCGAATGAGAGGTTTTCATCTGCCAGTACCGGGGTGACACGCGCTCTCAAGGCGGCATCCAGATATGGTTTTATCTCCTGCATGGTCACTTCGCCGGAGGCGGTTTTGCTTCGGGGTATCCGGTTGGGGAAGAACCAGAAACTGCTCTTTAATGCCGGACGTTTTTTCAGGGTGAATGGATAAACTTTCAAGGAGACCGGCAGTTTTTCTTTTCCGATGATCACCGCTCCCTGATAAGTTCCGGCAGGGGTATCGGCAGGAACTTTTATTTCGGCAAAAACGGCATTTGCCTCTTGGGGAATGATCGTTATTTCCCCATTTTCCACCGGTTTGAGTATATCCGGGAAACGGTTGGCAAAAATTTCCTCTTTCTCACCTTTGGGAGCGGTGGATGAAAAGAGCAGGGAGTATATCCGGCTCTCACTCAAGTTGAGAGTTGTACCATTTTTTCCGGTAAAGGCGGCGAATTTGACCGGAACTTTTCCGCCGGGAAAGTTTTTTCCCGGTATGATCATGATCTGCAGATCACCCGAACCTCCCCGGGCGGCGATCAAATTTTTTGCCGAACCATCGGGAGTTTTTTCCATGCCCCAGGGGAAGATCAGCTCTTCCGGGGATGCCGCATAAAGTTTGAAGGCTCCGGCAGGGGATTTTTCCTGCTGTGCCGCAAAGATTTTCCGGTTGTTTTCTGCGGTTTCAAATGGTTCACGGTGATCGAATTCCAGTTTGCTGAAGGTGATTTTTCCTTTCCCGGCATTGGATGGTGTCGAACCGTGCAGGGTGATTTTTTTGATCTTTGCCGGGTCGAATCCTTTGGGGAATCCGGTAAGTTTGTGTTCCCATAAAACAGGCTTTTCCGCGCGGTAGAACTCCTTGTTGATCATGTAAGAGACCTTTTTTCCGCTCTGATCGGTCAAGGTCAGCATCACTTTGCCGGAACGGTATCCTTGCGGGGTATTGGCTTGAAACACACCCTTCACCCGGCGCATTTTGCTCAGATCCAGCATTTGCGGAAACTCCAGATGGGCGAAAAATGTATCGGTATTGGTGTAACGGTGCGGAGTGGTGAATTCCACGGTGACTGCCGGGTAGACCGCTTCGGCATCGGGAAGATTTTTTACCGAGATCAGGTTGCGGTAAAAATATTTACAGTACCAATCCTGCAATTCCCCTTTCCATTCCGCTCCACAGAGGGCGGCGACAGTGACAGCGGCGGCAAAAGATAATAATTTTTTCATAGTACATCAAAGTTCTTTAAGTGATTTTATTAAATTTCCTGCTTCGGCGCGGAGTGCGGCGGGCAGGGAGGGATTTTCCCAGGCATCGAGAAGCATGGAGCGGATATCCAGAAAAACGGCAATACGGGAGCGCATTTCACCGGAAAGTTTCTCTCCTTTTTCCATAAATAAACGGCGGAGTTCCACCAGATATTCATAATCATCCATGCCGCTGCGCCAGAGCATCATCCGGCAGCTGGGCATCGGTTCATCGCTGCCCGGTTCCGGGGGATAGAGCATGATTCCGTCTCCGGCGGCTTCTTTCACCCCGGTCGCGCTCCGGTAATATCCCCAGGGACGGGCGGGGAAATCCCTGACTTTGGCAATGTCATAATAGTTCAGCGCCCAGAAGAGGTAGCCTTCCACATTACCGGCAAAGCAGTAGAGCGGCAGCAGACGGTTGCGGACGGGGACTTCAGTCAGGGTCAAGCCGTAACTTACACAGCTGTATACCCACGGCCGTCTGCCGGCGGCACGGGCATTGGAGCTGTAACCTTTGCCGCCGTCATAACCGTTATCCACTGCCGGAATACTGGGAATGGGAACCCGGATGAACTTTGTCAATTCAGGCGGAATGGTCTTGGTCAATGCCAACGGGATTTCCGGAATCAATTCATGCGCGGTGCCGTAGACGACCGGCAGAGCTTTTTTTACCGCCTGAGCATTGGGCTCATCCCACAGCTGAAGATATGCCGCTTTTTCCCAGTGGTTGGCTTTGACAAACGCCATTGCCTGCTCCATGTAACTTTTGAAGATCTGTTTCCGGTGCGGGGCGACCCGGTCGGGAAAATTTTTCGCCAGGTCTGCCGGAGTTTCGCCGGTAAATCCATACGCCTTCGGCAAAGCGAAAAAACGTCTGCCGAACCAGTGAGTATCTGCCAGATGGATGGCATTGCCCCCGTTATTCATCACATAGTGATAATAGTTTTTCCACGCACTCAGATCGACCTTGTAAGAACCATCGGGCTGAGGGGTGATGGTAAAGGGTTCATCTTCCACATTTTCAGTGGTCAGGATGGGGGTCATTTTCGCTTCCAGCGCGGCATTTGCCCATGGTTTTATCTCCTCAAAAGAGAGTGGTTTTGCCGGATTTTTCCTGGGTATCCGGTTGGGGAAGAGCCAGAAACTGGTACGCAGAGTGGGGGAAAGCGGCATGGTGAAATCATCCACGGTCAAAGTCAGATTTTTTTCCACTCCGGCAACGGTGATTTTTCCGGAATAGACTCCGGCATCGGCATTACGGGGAATGGTAACTTTTACCCAGATAACTGTCACCCGGTTCGGGGCAAGGGGCAGGTAAAGGGCGTTTTTTTCATTCAGCGGGCGGAGAATATCCGGATAGTTCCCCTCGTAAAGAGCATCGAATTTTTCCGGCAGGGTGGGGACAAAAAGCACTTCGTAGAATTTTACCGCCGAAGAGTTGATTTTTTTACCGTTTTTTCCGGTGAAGTCTTCCGCTTTCAACGCGATTTTCCCGGGGGGATTATTTCCCGGCAGTATCACCAGCTGCAAATCATCCGCCCCGCCCCGGGCGCTCCGCAGATGGTAAGAGGAACTTTCTCCGGCAAAATCCAGAGTGTCGGGGAAGATCATTTTTTCCGGCGGCGCGGTGCGGACTTGCAATGCGGCAAGTTTTGCCATTGCGGCAGTGAATTTTGTCTTGCGCTTCAACTCATTTTCACCGGGTGAGCGGCGGTCAAAGTTGAGATTTTCCAGTTTGATCATTCCCCGGTGGGCGTTGACCGGAGCGTAACCGATAAAGGCGATGTTGACGATCCGGCTGTAATCAAAACCTTTGGGCGCCCCGGAAAGCGGCAATTCAAAATCCCAGCCATCCCGGAATCTCCACGCCTCTTTACCGATACACCACTGAGCTTTTTTTCCATTTTTATCGGTCAATTCGATATGCCATCTGCCGGAGTAGTAACCATGACCGGCAATGGTGGTCAATCTGCCGGTCATACGTTTGCAATCAAAGAGGTCAAGTGCCTTATCCAGCGGCAGATCTGCACGGTATGCAGGCGCGTCGCAGTAATTGAAATTCTTTACATAATCGATCTGCAATCCGGGAAATTTTCCTTTGGATGGCAGATTTATTCCGGAAAATTCCGGAAACTGGGTGCGGCGGAAATTTTCATCGCATTTGAACATGTAATCAAAACCACGCTGCGCCAGCGGAGAGTAGTAATTGACTCCGATATTCTCCTGAAGTGCGATCTTCCATTCACCGGCGTGAAGAAAATTTGCCGCCGTCATCAATGCAAAAACAAGGGCACTTGAGCGGAACATTTTTACAGTTCCCCATTGTAGCCGATCGCGGTGTCAGAGGTTCTCCACATGGGACCTTTGGTGGGGAAGTCATCGGTATAATCGCCGACGTGACCATCCACATGGCAGGCATTCATCCGGGAATTGTGCCGGAATCCGAAGGTGTCTTTTGCCATCCAGCCGTAAATCGCTCCCTTGTGTCTGCCGATATTGGCTTGACCGTCGTTGTTGTAATCCATGGCGGCAACCACGGCAGAGGGATTTTTGAATTTGGAAATATGATTGGCAACTTTCCAGTTTTCGTAAAGGTCGCTGGAAACGTGGGTACTCCAGCAGTAGGATACCTGCAGATATTTATTGGCAGTACCGTCGGTGTGGACTCCCGGAACCGCAGAAGGACAGTGCAGAGCGCTGTTGATCAAATCCCGCTCCGTCCAGTAAACTCCTCCCTGATAGACCGGGGCGACACTCAAATATGGCATTACGCGGATGAACCACGGTGCATCACCTTTGGTAAATTCATAGTCGCCGCTCCTTGCCCAGCCGTTTGAAAGCGGAAATCTGCCGTCATTGTCATCCACATAATTGTGGATCGCCAGACCGATCTGCTTCAAATTGGATACACAACTGGCACTGCGCCCCCGTTCACGGGCGCTGTTGAGCGCCGGGAGCAGAATCGCGGCAAGGAT
>JAZUPS010000168.1:0-13467 GCA_045605305.1 Victivallaceae bacterium | reverse complement strand
TGCTGAACTGCTCAAAGGCAAAGCTGATTTACTGGTCGGTATCAATGCAACATCATTGCCGCTTTCACTTGCCAATATGAAACGCTATCAGAAGTATGATTTTGACAGTTATGTTTTCATGCTTCCCGGGGCAACCTCCGATCTTGACCCGGTTAAGTCGATTCTGACTGTACTTGATGCCGCCGACCGTCCGGTTTATTACTATCATTGTCCGCCTAATAACGGCAAAGAACTTTCTCTTGAACAATTTGCAGCTGTTATGGCCCATCCCAATTTGAAAGGTATCAAAAATTCTTCTTCAAATATGTGGCTCCGCCGGGAAATGCTCATTATGAAAAAAGAACGCGAATTTAAGACTCTGCTTATGGAAGGTCAGGAATGGGCAGTTGATGAAGCATTGCTCGCTGGTAATGACGGCATGGTTTGCGGTATGGCGGCACTGACATCCAAACCGATGGTCGAACTTGCCCGTGCGGCTGATCGCGGGGATTGGAGTGAAGCGGTTCGTCTGCAAAATCTTCTGATCGAAATTTATCATGGTGTTTACGGTATTGATATCGGCAACTGCTGGAATGGTCAGAAATACGCACTTATGAAACTCGGTCTGATCGCCACACCCTATACTCTTGCCCAGGAAATGTCCTCGCTCACCGATGAAGCCAAAAAACGTATTGAATATTGCCTTGCAAAATACGAAAAGGATCTTGATTAAGGTAAAAAAATGACAGACTTGGAAAAAATCTCGGCACATTTCAAATCAGAAAACAGCCAACCTTGGATATGGTTGTTTTTCGGAGATTCGATAACTCACGGGGCGGCACATACCCGCGGATTCCGCTCTTTTCCTGAAATTTTTGCAGAACGCATTCGCTGGGAATTGCGTTTATACAAAGATTTGATAATCAATTCAGGTATCAGCGGCAGGTCATGTATTGACTTGCTTAATGATGATTATGATCATCTCGTCCGCCGTCATCAGCCGCAAGTCGTGTTTGTCCTCATCGGCATAAACGATATTTTGAGATACAATGACAGCGGACTTTTCCGGCAGTACCTTACGGAACTTGTCTGCCGTCTGCGTGCGGGAAAAAGTATTCCTGTTATGCAGACTTGTACTCCAATTCTCAAAATTGAAGAGCATGAGAGATGTATGGAACGTTACAACAAACTGCCGCTTTATAATGAAATCATCCGGGAGATTGCAGAACAGCAATCAACCATTCTCGTTGACCATAGTGTGCATTGGCGGAAGATTGCATCAGACGAAGATTTGTTGAAACGTCTGCTGGATGATGACATTCATCCCGGCGGTGCCGGGCATCTGGAAATGGCAAAGGAAATTTTCCGCACTCTCAACATTTATGATGCTGATTCAAACTGTGCCAATCCGATTGGAATTCCGGATTCTTTATAAAAAGGAATAAAAATGTTACGCTATCAGGAAAACAATGAACTGCATTTGGATTTTCACGGCACGACAGATACAACGTTGAATTATATCGCAGAAAATTACGGTATTGATGCTTTGAAAATGATTTTGCGAAAAACCGGACATGATGTTTACAAGTCTATTCGTAAAAAACTTGAAAAATCCGATGCTTCTGAACTTATTGAACATTTGAACTGGTTTTTCAACCGGGAAAAAGGCAGATATAATTTGAGCGTTTCACCGGATGAAATTATTTTTGAAGTGCTTGAGTGTCCAGCAATCCGTCATTTGAGGAAACTCGGTCTTGAACCGTCTGAATACATCTGTCTGCAAACCGAATGTGTCAATGAAGGTATGTGCGAAGGAACTCCGTGGAAATCTTCACTCAAAGTTATCGGGGAAGGCCATTGCATCCAAACTTTCAGAAAGGAAAAACAATAATGATCCCGAGCGACCATTTTGTACGTTTTTACAATGAAGTTTTCAAGTTTCTTGACGAACATAACGGACTTGAAAAATACTATTTGCATATCAGCAAACATCAGGAACTGCATTGCCTTAAACTTTTTAAGGAAAAGGGGTTGCAGGGCGTTTATGAATATTATCAAAGAATTTATAAGGAAGAGAATTGTCAGGGCAAAGTTGAATTGAAAGATCACGAATTGACTTTGCTTATGTCCAGATGTCCGAGTTTATCCAAAGTTATCGACAATGATGCCGGAGTCTGCCGTAAATATTGTCTGCATTGTCCCGGCTGGACTGTGCCGATTTATAACCAGGCAGGACTTTATCAGGTTTATGACACTATGGGACTGGAAAAAGCCCAATGTCGTGAATGGATTTATGATGTAAAAGATCTTGCTGTTGCCAAATACAAAGAACTGCTCAAAACCTGTCCGAAAGAAAATATTGTCATAAGTTTTGATATACTTTAGAATACTCTCCTTTTTTTTTATATATTGCACTGATTTCAAAAGTATTGGCACTTTTGTTAATTTTACGTTTTTCCATGCCGCCCCTTCGCAGGGGATTGATGTCGCTGGCAAACGTGCCCCCGATGCCATGCCGCGCAGAGTGTGTAACATACGGAGAGAAGCTTGCCAACCTTCCACTGCCGATGACAACGGAAGAGGCAGTTTCACCGGAGCGGCACGTTTGCCGCCCTCTCACGAGGGTTTGATGTCGCGGCGCTCCGTTGTCGCGCCTTGATCGACGCTTTTGGCAAAAGCTTGGCAAAACTCAGTGGAGTAACACCATTGGGGGTATTTCTTTACTCCCTGCCCACGACAACGGAGGAGGCAGTTTCACCGGAGCGGCACGTTTGCCGCCGCCGCAGCTTTGGCGAAGGCGGAAGCCGGGGCGCGAAAAAGGTAAAGAAAAAAACTCAGCGGGTGTTACTCCTCTGAGGTTTTTGCAAAGCTTTTTTTCAAAAAGCGTCGATCAAGCCCCAGCGAAGCCGGGGCGCGACATCAAACCCCTGTGAAGGGGCGGCACGTTTGCCGCCGCGACATCAAACCCCTGCGAAGGGGGCGTTTATTACGCCTCATCTTTTTTCTGAGGAGCATTGTAGCGGTAAACGTGCGGCGTTTGACCATAAATTTTTTTGAAACAGCGAATAAAATAATTTGAACTGTTGAAACCACATTCAGATGCTATTTCATCAATATTCAACAGCGTGTTGCGAAGCAGATTTTCCGCATGTTCCAATTGATAATGCAATTTGGTTTCGGAAAAACTCATCCCCATATATCTTTTGCTTAAATTGGAAACATATCCGGGCGAAATGTGAAACTTTTTTGCCAACGTATTCCGGCTGATAACCTCGGTACGGTGTTCCTGAAGAAAGCTGTTTATCTCATTCCACAACGACCGTACATGTAAAACTGATGAACTTTCACTGCCCTGCAACTCATCCAACGTCAGCAAAAAAAGCGGAGCGAGCAATTTCCCGGCAATTTCACCCTTATCATAACGGTGCAGCATCTCAATGCAGTTGAGCAGTTCCATTCCCGCTTCGGATAAGGGATTACAGCTGTGATAGTAAACATCTCTCATTGTCGGCGGCTGATTTACTCCGTCATAAGCAATGTGCATAGCACGAATATAGTTCGGATAATAACTGAAAGATATACTGTCCCCCGGCGAAAGATAGTCCGTTCGCAAATAACCGAAACGGGAGCAATACAACAGTCTGGGAGAATCTACAACATTCACTTTTACTTCCGCACCAAAGCTGTGTCGGGCAGTACCGCTTACCTGAAATATCAACCGCGGTACAGCATGAATTATCTGATGTTCCGGTGCATCAAAATAGAGCAATGCAGGACAATCAAGATTACTTACTGCCTCTCTGCAACGGCGCAGCAACTCGGTTTTAGAAATTTGAAAATTTTTCATAATCACGCTCTTTATGCTAAAAATAGACCATCTTTTTGTCTTTTTGTTTACAATAGTGCTATAATTGTAATTTTTCAACCATTTACATAAAATTTTTTGATGATATATTATTGAAAGAGGACAAAAAATGTTTTTTGTTCACCATTTCTGAGAAACGTTTCCAGAAATGGCAGAGGTTGGGGAATAAAAAAAAAGGAGTTAAAAAATGAGTTCCTCACAGAAAAAAAATTGCTTTACTCTTATTGAATTGCTCGTCGTTATTGCCATTATCGCTATTCTGGCGGCGATATTGCTCCCTGCACTCAACAGTGCAAGGGAAAGAGGGCGGGCAGCCAGTTGCCTTAACAATCTCAAACAGAATTGTATGGCATTTTTAATGTACGCGCAAGGCAGTGATGATATTATGCCGTCCGTGAGCGGCAATAATCGCTGGGGAAGGATTTATGCTTCAACACCGACGACTGGAAACGAAACGATGACCGGCTGGGGTACTATCCCCGGAAATCCGGCGACTGCTCCGGAACACTACATCTGTCCTTCCGCAGATTACTTGCCAGCTGGTATCGGCGGCGTCAGTCACTACAATATGTACGGTGAATTCGGAATTCAGCCGTATACGGTTCCGGCCGGTGCATTTTTTTACGACAGTACGAATCATTTTGTGGTGCTGAAAAAGATTCCCTCTCCCTCATCCTCGCTGACTCTGGTTGATACCGGTTTTGCTTCCAGTGGTACTTTTACTGACAAAGGCACACCCAACAGTATGGCTACCGCTTGGTATTGGGACACTGTAAGCAGCGGGAGAGGTAATATTAAAACTATTCACGGAAAAATGGCGAATGCCGTTTTCTGGGATGGTCACGCTGCCGGTTTGACTGCACCGGAATTTGTTCCGATAGCGGAAAAGTGTAATGGCGGTCCTTATAAAATCGTAGTTCTTGATGCCGCAGGCAATGCGAATACCTACGAATAAGCAATTTTCCGGCAAGGCATTAAATATACCTTGCCGGAATATATGTATATTTTTTTGATACGGGGAATTTTACCCCGATGCAAACACCATTTTTTCAGTAATGAATATAGATTATTTATCCTTTCCGGCGGCGTGCGGGAATAATGCTTTTCATCCCGCCGTCGCTGTTTTGAGTGGAAACCATTTATTAATGAGTTTTCAACGTATTTTCAGTTCCGATTGTTACGGAGCATGTGAATATTGCGAAAGTTTTGACGGTGGAGTCAGTTGGAGCGAAGCGCGCAATGTGCCGGGATTTGAAAACAAAGTTATTGCAGGTAACAATATTATCGGTATCGCGGATGTCCGTTGTTTTACCTTCCCGGACAAACGGCACGTCCTTTTTATCGGCTGTACCGCCAGATACCACGAGAAAAAAATGTGTGCTTTTTCCGACATCGTACGGGGAAGTTATTATACAATTTACGACAGTGAAGAAAGAAAATTTTATCCCGTCCGGATGCTTGCGGATTCCCATGTCGAGTGGCGCGCGGCGTGTACCCAGCTGTGCTTTACCGGAGAAAGAGAATTTTTGCTCCCGATCTATTTTGATATTAATCCGCCGGATTCCCGTTTTGCCGTGCAGGTGTTGAAAATTTCCCTTTCTGATTCTTTTGAAATCGCCTCGGTTACTAAAGGAAATTCCATGACCAATACCATCGGCAGGGGGTTGATCGAACCATCGATCGTCAGCTATGAAAACCGTTTTTTCCTGACCATCCGCGCCGAAGACGGCAATGGATATTTTGCCGTTTCCGATGATGGTCTGAATTTTTCCACCCCGCAAAGGTGGCTGTTTGATGATGGCAGTGAATTTGTCACCTCCTCCACCCAGCAGCATTGGTTCTGGCTCGGCGGTAAACTTCATCTTGCTTACACCAGAAAAAGTTGTGACAATGCCGGAGTTTTCCGTTACCGCGCCCCGCTGTGGGCCAGTGAAGCAGTTGTTTGCGGAGAAAAACTGCAGTTGAAAAAATCTACTGAAACGGTTGTTTTGCCGATGAAAAAAAGAAATTCCGCTATAGGTCTTAATGGAAATTTTCATACCGTTAAATGTGGAAACGATTCCATTATCAGCGATGCCTATATTTTTACCGGTTCCGGAGTGCAAACCGAAGTTTGCATTGCCAAAGTCACCGGGTGATCCAGGCTGTATCTGAATAATTTTTTATTTATTGCGATCAGCCGATACAGTGGATAAAAATTTATTTTTATGCTAAATAAACGCTATCTTTCGTCAATTTAGTTTACAATAGTACTATAATTATAATTTTTCAACTATTTACATATCCCGTTAAAGGTGATATATTATGGTCAAAGAGGCAAAAAAATTTTTGCCGTAATCAGAAAAAACAAGGAGTAAAAAAATGAGATGTTCCCGAAAAAAATCTTTCTTTTTTGCAGTTCCGGAATCAAGCAGTTCCGGCATGGTTGTTTTGCTGACAGTCGCAGCGCTGTTACTGAATATTCCATTATCCGGAGCGTGGAAAAATGAACTTGCCCCGGTCGGCGAAGGGAAAGTCATCCGACTTACCGTCAACGGCAAAAGCAACTACCGTTTAGGTGGAGTACCCGGTAAAGCGGCAGATTTTCTGAAAGCCAACTGGAAAGTGGTCAGCGGTTGTGATTTTTCAGCCGATGCCCCCTTGCAAATCACTCTTGACGATCATGCCGCCGGTCTGGGGGCAGATGGTTATAAAATTTCCGTGGATGAGAAACTTAATATTGTGCTGTCTGGCAGTTCTCCTGACGGTCTGTTCAATGCGGTGACATCATTTCTGGAAGAAGATCTCTCCTGGCGTTATTATCACAAATATCAGAAAGCGATTGCCCCGGCGGGGATCATCACTCAAACAAAAGTCGTTCCGCGCACTTATCAGCCGCCATTTTATCAGCGGATAGTCTATTCCGACTGGGCATTCAAAGGTTACCGGGTCATCAATGAAAAGTGGGCAGAAGCGAATAAATTGCGCCAGTTGCGACAGAGTCCGAAATACTTCCAGCATACCATGATACACCGTTTTATGCGTCGGCAGGATTTCTTTGCTTCCCATCCGGAATATTTCGCCATCCGCAATGGCAGCCGTACCAATTTTCACTCCGGCGGACAGTTTTGCATGACCAATCCGGAAGTGCGCAAAATCGTTGCTCAACAGGCGATCAAAGCAATCAGTGAACAGCCTGATATGGAATTTCTCACCATCAGTCAAGCCGACAATGATGACTACTGCGAATGTCCTGAATGTACCAGAATCGTGAAACTTGAAGGTGCCCCCAGCGGTCTGGTCATCCACTTTATCAATGCTGTCGCCGCAGAAGTTGCCAAAGTTTACCCCAATGTGCCGATCAGCACTCTGGCATACCGCTGGTCGATGAAACCGCCGCGTTATGTGCGCCCTGCTCCCAATGTGATGATCCGTTTTATGACTTTCAACAGGATCAATGCTTATCCGTTTGATTTCATCAAAGATACTCCTGATTATGCGTATATCAACAAATGGGCAGAAATCACAAAAGGCGGTATTTTGATTTGGGATCACATGACCAATTTCCGTTTCTATCTCAAACCGCGTGCCGATTTGCCGGTATTGGAAAACAGTATCCGTTATTTCAGGGATAAAAAGGTCAAGGGTGTCATGATGCTTGCCAATTACAGCAATGAACTTGGTTCACTTGCGTCAATGCGTACCTGGGTGACACAGAAATTGCTGTGGAATCCGAACTGGGATATCAAAAAACTTGCCGAAGATTACATCAACGGATTTTACGGCGAAAAAGTTGCTCCTTTTATACTGAAATACAACAATCTGCTTATCCGGGAATGGGAAAGACACCATGCAGCAAACAAACCCGGAAGCAACTTTGCTTTTTCCGCTGAATTCGGCCCTGCCGCTGAAAAATTGATTGAACAGGCTCTTGCCGCGGCAACTGACCCATTGGTGATCAAAGAAATTGAATTTGAAAAAATGTGTATACTCTGGCATGCGATCGAACAGGGGGTCGGTGCTGCAAAATCCGCCGGAGAATATCAGGATAAAATCACCGAATTGCGGAAATTGCTGAAAAAATACAACGTCAGCGGCATTTCTGAATCCCGCGAAGGTCAGGCAGACAAACAACTTGACCAGTTTGAGTATGAAATCGGCTTGATCGACTACATTAAAAAACGCCCCGCCGGGACGGTCATCCTGCCAGCTATGCAATCATGTTATGCTATGTCCAGAAAAGATCAGACCGGTCTGGAGCGGGTAAAAGATGAAAAATCGCTGACTGGCGAAGTTCTTGTGCAGCGTCCCGATGGTAATTGGTATGTGCAGTGGCGGATGCGTGATTATCCGAAATTTGTTCCCGGCAAATACCGTATACGCATGAGAGTGCGCGCGGAAATGAACGGCAAAAAAGGCTATGCGGCAGCTTTCGGAGCGCAAAATCAGTCAATCATGAAAATCACCACCATGCGCCGGATCGATGCTAAAGAATTATCCGAAAAAGAGTATCGCTGGATCACCGGCGGTGTGGTGGAATACAATGGCGAACAGCTGTTGATTTTCAATCTTGCCGCCGCCAACGGCCCGGTAAAAAAATTATATGTTGACGCGCTGGAATTGATTCCGGTAAAATAAATGGAGCAAATTGCGATGCGTAAAAGTTTTCTCACAGCAATAGTTATGTCTATCACCGGGGTACTTTCGGGAGGAGTATGCAGTTTTTTCGGTTACGATGACTGTATTGAGTTGAAAAATTCCCATACCCGGGTGGTGATTGCTGCATCCGGCGGCAGATTGCTGGAGTATTCTTTGAATGGTCGCAATATTCTTTATTTGGATAATGCTCAGGCGGGATGGAACTTTTCCGATGGCGGCAAAAAAATTGACCCATCCGGCGGCAGATTTGACATCGGCCCGGAAATCACCATCCCCCGCCATCCGGTATTATGGGAGAAAAAGTGGCAGCTGCATAAAATTTCAAATACAACTGTCATCGCCGCAAGTCAGCCTGATCCGCGTACCGGAGTGCGGTTGACCAGAATTTTTGAATTATCGGAAAATGATTCCCGCTTGAGCGTGACTCAGATCATGGCAAATATTTCTTCCGCGCCGGTACAGTGGAACTTCTGGGGGCGGATTTTGACCATCCCCGGCGGGGTGTGCGTGATTCCGCGGGAGGGGATCAGCCGTTATCCTGCAGGATATTACTCCTATCATCGCGGTACACTGTTGATGCGTCCGCAAGATGAGGCGGTGAAAATTACCGGAAAATATGCCGTGATCCATCCTTTCCCGGTTAATCCGAAATTAAGTTTTGATTCTTTGTCTGGTAAATTGCACTATTTTTCGCCGAATGATCTGCTTTTGACCATCACCTACCCGATTTTTCCGGAGCGGCGGTACAATAATGAATCGGGGATGACAGCATGTGTATTTTACTGCAGGGATTTCTGCGAATTGGAGCCGATCGGTCCCAATGAAGAAGTTTTACCGGGCGGGAAAAATTCGTTCACCATCATATTGGAACTCAAAGACCAAACTTTTCCGGAAGCGGGAAAAACTCTCCGGGAATATACTGAAAATCTTTAACTGCAAGCTCTGCATAAATTTGTCATAAAAAACGGAAAGTGTAAAATAAGGTATCTGAAAAAACTGGTGTGTGAAAAATGAGTTGGATAGATTGGCTGATTGTGATTGTGCCGGTTGGCGGTGTGATGTTTCTGGGATTTTACGTGAGCAAGTACGTTGTCGGAGTGGCGGACTTTCTCGTCGGCGGCCGATTGTGTCACCGATACCTGATTGCCAATGGTGACATTGCCGCGGCGCTGGGTCTGGTCGTGCTTGCGGCCTATGTTGAGGTACAGTATCAAACTGGTTTTGCACTGAGTTTCTGGCATTCACTGACAGTACCGTTGAGTATCGCTATGGCACTGTCTGGATATTGTATTTACCGTTTCCGGCAATCACGGGCAATGAGCATCGGAGAATTTCTGGAAATGCGCTACTCCCGGAAACTGCGGATTTTCGCCTGTTTTCTCCGTTCAATCGCAGAGATGATGGCGAATATGATCATGCCTGCGATTGCGGCAAGATTTTTTATTTGCTATCTCGGTCTGCCCGCAGAAATAAAAATTGCCTCTTTTTCAATTCCGACTTTTGCCGTCATTGTTATGATAACTCTTGCGTTGGCGATTTCATTGATCTGCTGCGGCGGAACTCTTTCCATTGTCATTACCGACACCTTGCAGGGAATTATCTTTTTCCCGACGATTTTGATATTCATTGTTTTTGTCCTGACGAAATTTTCCTGGAACGAAGAAATTGTGCAAGTATTAAGTGATCGGGTACCGGGAGAAAGTTTCATTAATCCCTTTGATATTTCTAAATTGCGCGACTTTAATATTTTTATGCTTTTTACCACTTTTTGCGCTATGATCATGCACCGGGCAAGCGGTTTGAGTGGTTCAAACAATGCCGCCATCAGTGCGCACGAAGCAAAAATGGCAACGATTCTCGGTACATGGCGCAGTTCATTTGCCAATGTATTTTTCGTCATTATCACGCTTGGCATCATTACGATTATGAGCCATGCAAATTATGCTGACGATGCCAAAATTATCCGAACGGATATTTCCCGCAATATTGCCAGAGAATTATTACCTGATGAAGCTGCCAGACAGAATTTTATGGCTTCAGTTGCGGAAATTCCGCCGAATGACCACGCTATCGGTATTGATCCGCCATTTTCCCAGAAATCCAATCCTGATGAAATATATTTCCATAATGCCCAGAAAAATTTTGGGACAGACGGTGAAGGCAGTGCCAAAACCCAGCAATACAAGACCCTTTTCAGGCAGTTGATGCTGCCTGCGGCAATGCGGCAAATGCTGCCGGTCGGGTTGACAGGATTGTTTTGTATGATGATTCTGCTCTTTATCATCTCTACGGATGACAGCAGGATCTACTCTGCCAGTTCGACACTGGTGCAGGATTGTGTCGTACCGTTTTATTCCAACGGCGAATTGCCGCCGGAAAAGCATATCAAATATATCCGTTACATCTCCATCGGTGTTGGAGTATTTTTCTTTACCGGTTCGTTGGCGATGAGTCAGATCGATTATATTAACTTATTTATATCCATTATGTACGGGATGTGGCTCGGCGGTTGCGGACCGATGATAATTTTCGGACTTTACAGCCGTTTCGGTACGACGGCTGGGGCGTGGAGTTCGCTTTTAACGGGTATGGGGATCAATCTTTCAGGCGTGTTGCTCCAACGCAACTGGGCAGATCATATCTATCCATTTCTTGAACGGCACGGCATGGTGGAATTGGTGGGAAATATTTTAAGTGCCGTTTCCAAACCGTTCAATCCCTATATCGTCTGGGAGATGAACCGGTTGAAATTCCCGATAAATTCCTATGAAATCTATTTTTTGGCAATGTTCCTGTCGCTGATGGTCTATATAGTGGTTTCCAAACTGACGGTAAAAGAGCCGTTCAATCTTGACCGGATGCTTCATCGCGGTCAATATGCAGTGGAAAATACTCCGCCGCCGGAAAAAATGAAATGGAGTTTCAGCAATATTTTCAGCCGAATTATCGGGATCACTCCGGAATACACCAGAGGAGATCGGGTGATTGCCTGGAGTGTTTTCTCTTATTCTATTGTTTATCAATTTATTCTGTCGTTTATTGGGGTGATCATCTGGAACATCTTTTACCAGTGGCCATCCTCATGGTGGGGATATTATTTCCTGATTGTATTTATGATCATTCCGGGAATTGCGGCACTGATCACTTCCATCTGGTTCAGCTGCGGCGGGATCAGGGATCTTTTCCGGATTTTCAAAGACCTTAAAGAACGTACAGCCGATCTGTCGGATAACGGCATCGTCAAATCAACATCTGAAAAAATCCGGGTATCTGCAACAGAGACTGATCATCAATCCCGAAAATGATACCGCGGAAAAACATTTTTAATCATATCTATAATTGAGGTAAAACTTTATGCAGACAAAATTCATCTCTGTTTTGCAGGTACCGGGGAATACTCATTCAATGTTTCCCGGTATAACAAAATGTTCTGACGGTTCGCTGCTGATTCACTGTCAGAGCGGAAGCGGCTTTGAATCGGCAGATGCTGTAATGTATCAATTCCGCAGTATTGACGGCGGCAAAACATGGCAATTTGAAGGGCAAATTCCTGGATATGCAAAATTGGATTTTTCAGAACCGTTTTCTTATTGCTGCAAACCGGCGGCACTCGCTGACGGAACTTTGCTCTCTGCCGGATACGGAGCGCGGCGGGATAAACCGGAAATGACACTTTCGGATTATTCCCGTGAATTCGGACGCTATCCGGAATTTTATAATTTTTTGTTGAGAAGCTCGGACAATGGCAAAACATGGAATAATTTTGAATGGATTGAACATGAATATGCTGGTATTGAAAATTCCGGACCGCTTGTACAGCTCAATGACGGTTCACTGATATTTACCGGTGCACCTTTTGTGCTGAATGCCCCTGTCAATCGCGGATTGGTATTCAAAAGTGACTGTTCCGGAAGGAATTTCAAAGAGTACAGCTGTTTTTTTGAAGATGAAAATATTATTCCTTTTGAAACCCGTTCTGTGCAGTTTGCCGATGGGACGATTGCGATTATTTTCTGGGCTTATGATTTGAAAAATGATAAAAACCTTAATAATCACATCGTATTTTCCGGAGATAACGGCAAAACATGGAGCAGAGCTTTTGACAGCGGCCTTGCGGGGCAGGCAGCGAATTTATTTGTTTATAAAGATCGTCTTTTCGCACTTCAGGCCCGCAGAAGCGGTGATGCCCCGGGACTTTTCATAAATGAAATATTTATCGGCAAAGATAAAATTTCAACCGGAAATGATATATGCCTGTGGTCTGCAAACGGAACCAAAGGAAAAACAGGTGAAATCAATCAGCTTTTTGAATCACTCAAATTCGGTCAGCCTTCAGTACTGACAGATGATGATACTTGTCTGCTCGTTTTCTGGAGTGCGGTATCCGGGACCTATCAAATCGAAATTCACGGCTTTAACATAGATTTTTTAAACGTAAACCACAAGGAGTAAAAAAATGGCTAAAAAAGTTATTTCCGCGACAGTCACACCTCTCAACGCTGACGGTTCTCTTGACCGTAACGGCTTGAAAAACATTTTTGAACGCAATGTCCGTCATGGTATTGACGGGGTATTTCTTTTCGGATCAATGGGCGAATGGGGGAGTTTCTCCAATGCTTTCAAGGAAGAAGGAGTCGAACTTGCTTCTGAATTGCTCAAAGGCAAAGCCGATTTGCTGGTCGGTATCAATGCGACATCATTGCCGCTGTCACTTGAAAATATGAAACGCTATCAGAAATATGATTTTGACAGCTATGTTTTCATGCTCCCCGGCGCAACTTCTGCACTTAACCCCATAAAATCAGTTTTAACCGTGCTTGATGCCGCCGACCGTCCGGTTTATTTTTATCACTGCCCACCCGTCAACGGCAAAGACCTTTCACTTGAGCAATTCGCAACTCTCATGTCGCATCCGAATTTGAAAGGTATCAAAAACTCATCATCCAATATGTGGCTCCGCCGCGAACTCCTTGCTATGCGCAAGG
>JAZUPS010000167.1:0-3250 GCA_045605305.1 Victivallaceae bacterium | reverse complement strand
CCCCAAGGCTTCACGTCACCCGGTGGTTATCGGTGCCGGATTGGAAGGCAACGGCAAAATCATTGCCCAGTTCCCTGTGGCGATCGACGGGGTGAAAATTTATTCCGGAGCGCCGGAAAAAAAGTATTTTGATTCGATTGCCGCTGATGCGACGGAAAATTTTGAGGCACAGCATACGACTGTCGGAATGCCGCCGGTTTGTGCCGAAGGAAAAGTGATTTCAGAACACACTTTACCTGTTGTCGTCAAAGGTAAAAATGAGTTGACCATTTCCAACAGCTTTTATTCCGTGGTGCTGCAGACAGCTCCGGCATTGAAGATAAAGAAGTTGTATAATAAATTCACCGGCAGTGAGTGTTTTTCCGCCAAAGGTTCACCACTTTTTGCGGTCAGTATCGGCAATGCTCTGAAACGGGTGAATCCGGATTCTTTCAAGGTAAAGAGTTTGCAGGAAAAAAAAGTTGGAAAAGCGCTTTTGCTTGAGGCTGTACTTCTTCACCCATCCGGAGTGGAAATGGAGCTGCGTTTGACCTTTGATGAGTCTGAAGATATTTCGGTCAACGGCACTTTGCGCAATGGCAAAAGCCGTCAGCGGTTGATGGCGGCGCTGCCTTTGCTGGAAAATATTTCCATCGGCAAGGATTTTACTGAAAACTGGTATTTCAATTCTCATATCAGCGGTTGGGCTGGCAAAAAGAGTTATGAGATCGCGCTGGCGTATGGATTCCGCTCATGGCTGCAGTTTGCGGCGGTCTACAGTCCTGCGCTGGGAGGCGGCTTGACCGTGACCGGTCAGGATACTGCCGGAACTGTAAAAGGCATTGCCACCCGCAAAACGAAGAAAAACGGCAAAGTCGGTGTGACTTACAATCTCTGCTGGGGCAGCGGTAATGATGCGGCAAAGGTGTTTGAAGAGAACTCTCCCGGATGCGGAATGGGATTTATTTTCCGCCCGGACTACTTTGACGCCGGGGAAAAACTGCTTTTGCCGCCGGCAAAAATCTCTGTCCATCGCGGCTCGGTTCTCAACCCTCTGATGCGTTATGCCAAGTGGAGCAAACAGGCATTTCCCCATACCCCGATCCCGGAAAGTGCCAAAAAAGAGTTCAACTACGCCGCAGTTCACCGTACTGTCGGCAATGCCGGGTATTTCAAAGGATTTGAAACTCCTCAAGGCATGGTTCTGAGCGATAAGATCGCTGCCGACGGCAGTGACCATCAGCTGCAGCTGGCATTCTGGTGGAAACGTCACGATAATGTGCCGACATTCAATGCGATCAAAGGGGCGTATTTATACAAGAACTCTTCCGGCGAAGGAGACTATCTCTATGATCCGGCATTCGGCGGTAAAGAAGGTATGCGCAAAGAGATCGAAAAGTGCCGTGAAAAAGGTACGAATGTGGTTCTTTACACCTGTTCGCGGGTGGTGGGAGATGATTCTGAAGTTGCCAAAAAACATCCGGAATGGGCATTATTTTCCGCTCCGGGCAAGGCAAACCGCAGTTGGGGATGTTTCAATGTCTGTACCGCAGTACCCCAGTGGCAGGATATGTATGCTGCGGCGAATGCCAGAATTGTCCGTGATCTGCCGGTTTCCGGAGTTTATCTGGATACTACTGCCGAAGTTTTGAATTGTTATAATACGGCACACTCCCATCCGCGCAATCCGGCGGACAGCATCAAGCAGTTGCTGAAAAAGGTTCGTGACCGGGTGAAAGCGGAAAATCCGGGGGCGGTCATCATGACTGAGTATATCGGTTCAGAGGCATTCGGTATGTATATCGATGCCTGCTGGGTGCAGACTTTTGCCCATCCTTACGCCCACGCATTCAACAACTATGACTTGGATTTTGCCCGTTTCGTTTATCCGAAAGTCAAGTTTGCTGAATGGGGCATGGGGCCGAAAACCTTTGAAGTTGACTCCCGCCGGGCGTTTTTCAACGGCATCGGTGCGACCAGAGGAGATTTGAAAGCTGAGCAGAAGGCACGTTACGCTCTTTTGACCAACGCCCAGAGGGAACTTTACGATGCGCTTGCTTCGGAAAATCCCGAACCTTTTGTCGCATCATTGAGCAAATTTGTTTTCATCAACTTTTTCCCGGGAACTCTTCAGAAAGCGTGGACATATTACAATAAAGCCGGGGCGCTGAAAAATGCTCCGCTTTTAAGTGTGGCAGCTTCTGATGCCGGAAAACGTTTTGTCGAAGTTGTCAGTGACCGGGAAATACCGGTAAAAGATGGTAAAATCTCTCTGGATATGGCGGAGTTGGAAGTCGGCATGATTGCCGCATTTGACCCCATTTTGAAGGTGGAAGACAAGGGCGGTGAACTGCTGATTTCACTTAACGGGAAAGTTCCTGCCGGAGCAAAGGTCGTTTATATCGACGGTGGCAAACGGGACAGCCGCGATAACTTCAAGCTGATCGACATTGTCGCCGGAAAAGGCCGGATCGGCAAAGAGGTTTTGGCAAAAGGAAAACTTTTGATCAAGTTGTATAATAAAGATTTGTTGCTGGATGAAGCCGTCCTGAATAACAACTAACAAGAAAGGGTATTGAAGATGAAAGATTTGAAGTGTTTCCGCCATGGCGGAGTGAAACAGGGTTTCACTCTTATCGAACTGCTCGTAGTAATTGCTATAATCGCAATTCTTGCCGCGATCCTGCTTCCGGCATTGAACAGTGCCCGTGAGCGGGGCAGGGTGGCAAGTTGTATCAATAATATGAAACAGATCGGTTTATCTCACATGGCTTACGCCGACAGCAATGACGGAGTGTATGTCAATGGTTACAGCGGCGATCCCCGTTGGTATGTTTATATCGGGATCGGATTGAATGCCGATGTATTCAAGTGTCCCTCATCCACGGTCGATCCCATCTCAGACCGGTTTTTTGATCAGACGATCACCGGATATGCGGATAAATATCCCGGTTCTTACGGAATAAATCCGCTGGTTGGTGCGATAGAGGCAGGTTGGGTGGAAAAAGATTATGCCATGCGTAATCAGAGTTCGGTCAGAAATGCCAGTATTACTCCGGCATTCGTGGAAGTCCATCGCACGGATAAGGTTCTGCCGCATATTACCTTTGATACCAGAGATCAGGCATATTCGATTTCCACCCGTCACAATGAAAATGTTACGATTACCTGGATCGATGGACACGTTGCTCCTTTGACATTGAAAGAGATGATCGCTCAGTCATCTGCTCACGGTTCAACGGATCCTGTTTATAAATGGCTTCGCGGATTG
>JAZUPS010000166.1:0-4690 GCA_045605305.1 Victivallaceae bacterium | reverse complement strand
GATGAAAAAATCTCTCAAGCCGTTGCTGCCTTGAAAGATAACAACAGCTACTGGGGCTATTGGGGCGATGGCGAAATGAGCCGTATCCTCAACAGCGGTTATTTCTACGGGAACAGAGTTGATAACTACTTCTATTGGCAGTATGAGTTGTACCGTAATTGCAAAAACGGATATAATGCACCCTCCGGCATAAAATATTCTGATATCGTTAAAAGCGAAAACATCGAACACATTGCGCCGAGAACCCCCACCAATGGAGATCCGGTTGCTAATGGCTACGGT
Organism: Victivallaceae bacterium; assembly: GCA_045605305.1. Lineage (GTDB taxonomy): Bacteria > Verrucomicrobiota > Lentisphaeria > Victivallales > Victivallaceae > UBA1784. Next base: position 4,408 of record JAZUPS010000166.1, on the reverse strand, counting down.
ATTTATGTTGATGCAGTTGCACCTGAAAAAGGCATTGAATCCGGACAATGGCTGAACTGTATCGGCAACCTTATGCTGATTGCCGAATCTCACAACAAGTCCATCGGCAACTGCCGTTTTGCTGACAAACTTGCCTCTTATGAAAACAGTTCTTTGGGGCAACAGCGTGAAATCAAGGAGTTTGCCACAGACAAAGACGGCATACGGATCTGGGACACGGAAGCCATCAAAAAGCGCAAAAATGCCATGATCGAAGCCGCACTGGAAATCTGGTCTTTGGATAAAATTTGACCCTGATAACAACTGAAAGGAAAACAAAAATGCAGGTAGAATGTAAGTATTGTGGAGATTCCCATTCCAGCGTCAGGATTTTAACAGCCGAACGCTGTCGCAAAAATCCCCATGGCGAACACCATGAACCCTATGATGGCGAGGAACAGGATCGCTATTTCTGTAAATACTGCGGAGATAGCAAAAGCAGTATCCGCTCGCTTACCAGCGGGCGTTGCCGTAAAAATCCCTGTGGTGAATACCATGAACCCTATGAAGGACACGAAAAAGAGCGGTACTGCTGCAAATATTGCGGCGATACCAAAGGCAGTATCCTCTCCCTCACCAGCGGGCGATGCCGCCAGAACCCCCATGGCGATTTCCATGAACCTCAGCGGTAACATACGATTTTTGAACAAAAAAACAATCAAAGCAAAGAAGCAACGACTATGAAAAAAAAGATCTATTTTTTTTGCAACTGGTTTGAATTCATCGTTTCCAGTGCAGGTTTTATTATCGTTTACATTCTGATGAATTATTCTTTTTCAGCAGATATCGTGCTTACAGACAATGTTGAATATAACAAATGGCTCCAAGAGCAGAAAACTATACTGCAAAATCAGATAGATAATATCAAACAGTATCCAGCTCAAACACCGAAACAGAATATCTCCGATATTCAGGCACAGGAAGATAAAACTCCAGTATCTCCGGAAAATGCCGAGAAAAATGTTGCGATAAATGCCAAACCTGTCGCAAAACAAGTTTTTTACATCACAGAAACGGGAGAAAACGGTGAAGATATCAGAAAAGAATTGACGCGAGAAGAAGCTGACCGTTTCCTTGCAATGCCGGAAAAACCGATCAAATCTCCTGCTCCTGTCAGCGAAACACAGAAAACGATTGCGGTTTTCATGATATTGATCACGATTTTTTCCAATATTATCGGACTTTATAAAGCAAATCGCGGCAGATATATTGTCAACACACTGCTTTTGCCGCTGAAATTTATTTTTGCACCGTTTTATATTGTTATATCTCTACTCGGATTTTTATTCAGTTTATTATCCATATCTCATTATGCTGAAGCCAAAAAAAGAAGAACTGTAAGAAGAGAAGAGGAACTCCGGCAGGCAAATTTATCTGGAGGACTTTCCTCATTATGCTATTATCTGGTAAAACGTTCTGTCAGATCCGCAAACGAAAGCGAATAAACATTTCTCATAAAAAGGGAGGTTTAACCGGTCAGGGTTAGAGAATTTTATTCTTTTTACGCATCAAAATCGAGCTGATTTCCCGCTTTGAGGCTTCGCTTTTTGCAGTGGAAGAATGTTTGACCCGCTGCAAGCCAACTCCTGTTCTGTCATTAAAAAAGAGGATATCTCTTTTTTTCGCTGACTTTGATATGACGGACAGAGGCGGCTGCTCCGTTCGGTCGATCCACACAGGCAGAGAGACTCAATGCTTTTCGTAATCATTCCCTGCTTCGCGAAAATGGCGGCGTCAGTACCTTGTATTTTACTTTTGCTATGCTATATTATTTTCCGGAAGAAGATCATCTTATGGCTGAAAGCAAGGTGCGTGTATCATCTGTTGATTTTGCGGTGTAAATTCCCGATCTTATAAAACAGCAAAAAAATCAGAATGAAACGATCGTTTCCAATTCAAAGACCGGCAGAATGGCAGGCAAAGATTTTCAGAAAAAAATCGCAAAAAAAATACAGGAACTAAACGATGGCTTGGGGAATGAGAAATATTGTGATAGCTCTGTTCGGTTCTTCCGTTATGGAGGGGCGGATCGGAGTCGAAAATGTCGACGAACGATATTATATGATACTGCAGCAGAAACTTGCAAAACGATTTCCGGCTGTTTGTTTTTCTATCATCAATGGTGCTGTGGGTGGGTGGTCGACTCGGGAATTGATGGAAATTTTTGATGATTCTGTATTGAAATATTCCCCCGATTATTGTATCGTGATGTTCGGTGCAAACAATAATGACCTGACCAGCCCGGAGCGTGTTCTGAAAAAAGGTGAACTGGAGCAGCTGATGATTGATTTTCAGCATCGTTTGCCCGAATCATGTCAGCGCGTCGGCGTAGTTCTGAATCAGGTCATCAATGAAAGACACTGGGTAACAAATCATCCGGCATTTCAGGACGAAATCAAAAAGTTTGGCGGTTTTGATGAGATACTTGAACCGGAACGGAACAGTGCCCGGGCGTTTTACTCTGAACATGATTATCCGGTGGTCGATCTGGCAAAGCTGATGTCAGAAGATCCTGCCTGCTATATTTGCAATGATGGGATCCATCTCAGTCCGGAGGGACACAAATTGTTTGCAGATGCCCTCTTTGATGTTTTGGAACAGCTGCTGATCCGGAACGGGCACGATACCAATGGAAAATGAAGCTGTTTTCCGGACTTGATTTTACAGCGAAGCTTTGTTCCCGATGAAGGGAGGATATCCCATTTTCTGATAAAACTTTACAGCGGTAATTGATGACGGTATTTCGATACGGTTCGCTCTGACGGATAATCTTTACCTTTGATTTCCCGCAAGCCGCGATCCCGCCGATCCGCGTCAGTCAGTCAAGGTCGAAGACCGGCGGCAATACAGAAAAGATCCGCTGGAAGTGCTGTTTTTCGCGGAATCAGCAGTTGGTAACGGAGAAGATCGTCACAAGACTATCTGATATATGTATGTTTATTTTTATTGCGGATTTTACTAATTGTTATTCGGTATTTTTGTGCGTATATTCTATCGTTTTTCGCTTTTTCCAGACAGAGCGATTTACAAACAGCAGTAAATTTTCTTTGATTTTTTATTCGATACGCACTTGCATTTGTTATTATTCAATGCTATATTAGAAACAACAGAAGAAAGATCAGCAGAAAAAAAGTTGATCCGGACAAAAAAAACTAAAAACGGTACCGGTAGAACAAAAGATGTTTGTCAGATGCAAAAAAAAGATTCACCGCTTCGCAAAGCACCATAAAATCAGGAGGGCTGCAGAATGGCAAATATCCCGAATTCTATCCGGTATCACTTTTCTTGCACGCCATGCACCGCATGTTGGAAATCATATTTGCAGAAAAATTTTCCGGACGACAGAAAATCGCAGAAAACTTTTTCCCCGGATGAACTGTCAAAAAAAGCAAAACACCCCGTTGACAATAGAAACTCCCCCGCATAACACCCACAAAACACCCCACAAAAAAGGAGGTCTTTACACACAATGAAAGGTCTGACAAGCAAACAGCAGAGCATCGTGGAATTCATCGAAAATTTCACCGCCGCCATGGAAATGGCTCCGACGATCTATGAAATCGCAGAACATTTCGGGATCAAAACATCCACCGTTTTCGCGCATATCCGCGCACTCCAGAAGAAAAATATTCTTCATCGCAGCTCCAAAGCACGGAGCATCGCCCTCGCAAAAACACATAAAAAATCGAAAATGCCCGCCGGGGTGCAGACCATTCCTATGATGGAATCCGCAGATCTTGACGCAAAAAGCGATTTTATTTTCGATGATCGCGTGTTTTCGCACAGCGGGAAATCTTCAAAAGGCGTTTTTGCACTGCATCTGGGGAAATCTGATGTCCTGCCCCACGGCTTCAAAGCCGGCGATATTCTCCTGATCCGGAACATCCCCAGCGATAAAATCTCTCACGGCGATCTGCTGCTGACCGAGAAAAATGGCACTTCCACATTCTGTAACTGCATCAACTGTAAAGACGGCATCTGCGAAATGGAACCCCTCAACACTCAAAATAAAGAACATATCTTCAAAAAATTGACCGATCCCGCCTTCAAAGGCGTCGTCTTCGGCGCAGTATCACATCTGAAAGATTGAGAGTGTTTTTTTTCGGGGAAGAGGAAAAAACCTTTTGAAAAAGGTTGTTTCCCGGCGGCAAACGCGCGGCAGCGCAGTTGAGCCGCCCGAGTAGAGTGCGCTTTGCGCACCCCGGACCCCATCTCCTTTTTCCAAAACTTTTTATACGCACAAACTTTATTGCCATAAACGGCAATGAAGTTTGTGACTCTTTTCATAACGAGTCAACGCCTCATCCTGCGTTTTTGCAGGATGAGGCGTTGCGGATAAAAGTTTTTTGAAAAGGGTGTGGGAAAGACT